>CAYXRA010000266.1:0-4973 GCA_964467525.1 uncultured Calditrichaceae bacterium | reverse complement strand
TCCGCCGGGAATGAGGGCAGCAGCCGCTGGCGATATGTTACCCCGCCATCCGACGGACCAAATGTCCTTGCCGTCGCTGCGCTTAATCCGAACCGGACGCGGGCTTCATATTCTTCTGTTGGACCGACTTATGACAAACGCATCAAACCGGATCTGGCGGCGATGGGCAGCGCGGTGGTCGTGGCAAATTCCAGAGATATCGACAGCTATCGAACTAAAAGCGGCACGTCACTCTCATGTCCGCTGGTATCCGGAGCGGCCGCCGTCCTCCTTTCGGCTTTTCCGGATTTGACCGCCGATGAAATTCGTTACGTGCTGCGCGAAACGGCCAGTCAGGCTGATAATCCCGATACGCTGCTGGGCTGGGGTATTATCGATCTGGAGGCCGCCTTCTGGTTTGTGGAGGAAGGAATGCCGGCGCTGCCCGATCAATTCGAATTGAAGCCTAATTATCCCAATCCCTTTAATCAGGGTACAACCCTCGCTTATCGATTGAAAAATCCGGCCTGGGTGGGCATACATATTTATGATGTCAACGGCAGAAGAATTAAATCCATTGCCGAAACATACCGCAGCGCTCTCAAACAACACAAGCAGAAAATTTTTCTGAACGGGCAGGCTTCCGGCGTCTATTTTTACCGGGTCATTGCCCGTGATGCGGTAAACGGGCAGTTAATATCCAAAAGCGGTAAAATGGTGTATTTAAAATAATTTTGATGCGTGCGGACAATTTTCTTACGCCCTCCCTGTCACGCTGAAGCGTGACGGGGAGGGTTGGGGTGGGGCCTCCCATGATCAGAGCGGATCTATTTTCCCTTCCACCTTCCCGTCTCTGGAAAAATGACGATACCATTCGGATAAATAATCGAGCGCCCGTTCAATATAATCTTCTTCCACTTCCGGCGGACAGAAGAACACGGCCATTGCCGTTTTTGTATCGCTGCTGATGGCCGTTCGCGCCGAATCGGCGGTAGGATTACCGAAAATACCCCGGTCATCGCGCAGAATCAGTTTGCCCTCAGCGTGAATCAATGGCTTGCTGATCCCCTGATAGGTCTCGCCGCTTTGGCCCACATCAATGCGCGGACTGCCCACGACCTTGTCGCAATCGTATAAACCCATCGGCAGATGAAATCGGGCGGAGGCCAGATTACCGAAGTCGACCAGATTATTAATGCGGTACAAATCCTTTTCCCGCAGAATGCGACGGATCAGCGCTTCGGAGGACGGGCGGTACTTGGTGGGTTCCCAGCCGATGGCCCGGTACATGCGCCGCACATGACCAACCACGGCATCTTCCGCCGGACGCCTGGAGGCAAATTTTTCATTTAAGAAATCTTTTAAAGATAAGAATTCGCTGTCAAACAGTTCACCCGACTTTTCCACCCGGGCATTGTACACCGTAACCAGTCCGAGTGTTAAATTCTCTATTCTGGATTCAATGATCCCGGATTTCTTAAATTGTTTCATACGCTTAAATTCCTGTCAAACCAATATAATTTTCCCCAGAACCGCGGCCTTTCGCGCACCGGTCACCTGCGGCACATTGGCGCTGTTTCCGTGAATCGCTTCGTTGGCCAGTACGGCAAAACCGATCGCTTCCTTGAAATCATCATCCAGGTCGTATTCGGCCGTTGTCGAAACCGCACATTCTTCAAACAAACCGGCGAGGAGGTCCATCAAAAATGTATTTTTGGCTCCGCCGCCGCTTACAACAAGACCTTGCAGGGGATGGCGGATAAATTGCCGGTAATTCTCAAGTATTGTCAGTGCGGTGTAGTAAGTGAGGGTGTGCAGGATATCCACACCCATAATTTTCAGCCTGTTGGCTTCATATATGATTCTTTCAAAAAAAGCCGTTCCATACATCTCCCGCCCGGTTGATTTCGGCGGTTCCATCCCCGGGAAGTTATCCATCCGTTTAATCTCATTCAGCAGTTTTTCGCTCAACTTCCCCGACCGGGCCAGCTTCCCCCGATCATCAAAAGGACGGTCGAACAGTTTTGAGGCAGCCTGATCGATGAGCATATTGCCCGGACCAGTGTCGAAGGCACGCACTTTTTCAAAATCGCCGTCTGCCGGAATAAAAGTAAAATTGGCAATACCGCCGATATTCAATGACAGCATATTTTTTTTGAATTGTGAAAAATAGACCCAGTCGAAGAAGGGAATCAGCGGCGCGCCCTGACCGCCCAGAGCCACATCGGCCAGCCGGAAATCGCCGACCACGGGAATACCCGTCAACTGGGCCAGCGCCGACGGATCGCCCATTTGCAGCGTAGAACGCATATCTTTATCAATAAATTTTTCAGGCCGCGGCTGATGCCAGATGGTGTGGCCGTGACTGCCAATCAGATTGACGTCATCTTTTGAAAGATTATTGGCGGATAAAAATGTATCGATCATTTCCGCCCATAAATGAGCAAGATAAAAATTAAGCTGGCTTAAATCTTTGGCGTTGGCTTTGCCGGACTGAACCATTTGCATGATTTCGGATTTTTGTACATCATTATAGGGGACTGAGCTGCTTTTGATCAAATTAAAGCGTGTCGATAATCCGCTGCCGCTGATCCCGATCAGTGCAATATCCAGGCCGTCGCCGGACGTGCCGGACATCAGCCCCATGATGCATTTTTCTTTTTTGTTGATCAGCTCAAAAATTTTTTGCATGAAAATCATCCCGGATACGATATAACTTTATGAAAGTCGATTAAATATAAGTGAAAATCATTTTTCTTCAAAACATGAATTTCCCCGCTGTTCTTTTCCAGGCAATCGAAAATAAGTCGATCTGAAATTAATCCCTGCCAAAATTAGTTCCATGCTGCTGTTGAGTAAAGGTAATGATTTTCATAAATTTGAGTTTGAATTAAAACAAACAACGAATTGCTATGCTGCATGATGACGAATTAAAAACGAAAACATACGATTCCAAACTGTTCAAACGACTGCTTTCTTACGGCAGGCCCTATGTCTATTTGATCGTGGGCGGCGTTTTTCTGATCATATTCGCTTCTTTTTTGCAACTACTGGGACCGTACATCACGAAAATTGCCATCGATAACTATATTAAATCCGGTAACATTTCCGGTCTTACAAATATCGTACTGCTTTATTTTGGCGTTTTAATACTGACTTTTATTATTCAGTACGCCCAGGCCTACGCTACCCAATACCTCGGTCAGCGGGTGATGTATGATTTACGCTCGGAAATATTTACCCATTTGCAGAAATTGTCGCTGAGTTTTTTTGATAAGAATCCGGTCGGTCGTTTAATGACGCGGGTGACCTCTGATGTTGAAGCCTTAAACCAGATGTTTACCCAGGGTGTGGTTAACATCTTCGGAAATGTTTTTCTGCTGGTTGGTATTATCATCGTAATGCTTTCCATGAACTGGAAACTGGCCCTTTATACCTTTACGGTGATTCCAATTATTTTCGTTATTAGTGCCATTTTCAAAAAGAAGGCCCGCGCCGCCTACCGCAACGTCCGCAAGTGGCTTGCCCAGATCAATGCCTACGCCCAGGAGAATATCACCGGCATGGATGTGGTACAGGTCTTTAACCGGCAGGATAAGAATTTTGATGAATTCAGTAAAACAAACTGGCAGCATACCCATGCTTACATCAAAATGATTTTCTATTACGCCCTGTTTTTTCCGGCCATCGAACTGGTCAGCGCCGTTGCCCTGGCCATCGTGCTCTGGCAGGGCGGCATACTTAAAATGGAAGGTGCGGTAACTTTCGGCGCCCTCGTTGCTTTTATTCAGTATGCCCAGATGTTCTTCATGCCGATCAGCGATTTGTCCGAAAAGTATAATATTCTGCAGAGCGCCATGGCTTCTTCCGAGCGTATATTCAAATTGCTCGATACCCCGCCGCGGATACATTCATTTGGTCAAACGGAGCGGGATACAAAAGTTAAAGGTAAGATTGAATTTCGCAGTGTCTGGTTTGCTTATAATGAAGATGAATATGTTCTTAAAGATGTTTCCTTCAGGATTAATCCCTCGGAAAGCATCGCCATCGTCGGACATACCGGCGCCGGTAAAACCAGTCTGATCAATTTAATCGGCAGACAATATGATATCCGGAAAGGTCAGATTTTGCTCGATGATGTTGATGTAAAAAATTGGGACTTGCATCAGCTGCGCGCTACCATGGCCCTGGTTTTGCAGGATATCTTCCTTTTTTCGGGCAGCATTCTGGAAAACATTCGTCTCCATAATCAGGATATCGGCAGGGATCAGGTTATTGAAGCCTGCAGGAAAGTCAACGCCCACCATTTTATCGAACGGCTGCCCCGCAAATATGACACCGTTTTGAATGAGCGCGGGGCTATCCTTTCCATGGGACAACGGCAGCTGCTTTCCTTCGCCCGGGCGATTGTACGCGAGCCACGAATTTTGATTCTCGATGAAGCGACCTCAAACATCGACACGGAAACAGAAATACTGATCCAGAATGCCCTCGATTACATGATGCGTCAGCGCACCTCCATCATCATCGCCCATCGCCTTTCTACGATCAAATATGTTGACCGCATTCTTGTGTTTCATAAGGGTCATTTGAAGGAACAGGGCACACATGCCGAACTGCTCGATTTACAGGGTCTCTACTATCAGCTCTATCAGTTACAATACAAAGAACAGGATAAAGACCGCGTTCTCTCCGGGTAATCAGTTAACTATCCTCACCTGTAATTTGTTTTTCATTCCGGTCAGTTCGCTGCAAACCCGAACCCACCCCTGCCATAGGTCCAAAGGACTCCTATGGAGCATCCCTTTGGGATAACCCCTCCGTCGGAGGGGAACAGATCTTCCCCTCTTGGGAGGGGACGCAGGGGTGGGTTTGTTCCTGCGCCCAAATAATCCAGACTGAAGAAAATTTTACACATAGTGTATATCTGGCATTCCCTATCAGTTTGCTGCAAACCGGGACCCACGCCTGCCATAGGTCCAAAGGACTCCTAT
>CAYXRA010000265.1:0-5020 GCA_964467525.1 uncultured Calditrichaceae bacterium | reverse complement strand
GGTTCATTCCAGTGCAATAATTAAAGCTGAGCGTTCCAACTGAGGCCCTAGCCTTTGAAGATTGTCAGCAATTACTGAACCGTAACCGTCATCAACTCCGTTGTGCCGATATTTCCGGCCTCATCATAAGCCTTTACATAGAGGGTATGTGCCGCAGAGTCGGCTTTAGCCGAAGTATCCCAGTTAAACTGCCATGGCGTCGCAGGATTATCGGCTTCATTTTCCAGGGCGCCGTCCACATAGAATTCGGCCCTGGCAACACCCACATTATCGGCCAGATCAACGGATACGGCAATGACACCGGTGACAATGCTGCCGTCCACCGGATAAAGAATGCGGGCGCCCGGTGCTTCCAGATCGCCGGCATCCCGCGAGCGCGGATAAACGGTTACACTGATAACAGGAGATACAGCCGTATTATTGCCGCCGTCAAAGGCCTTGGCAAAAATAGTGTGCTCGGTGGAATCCGATAAGCCGCTCGTATTCCAGTCGTAACTGTATGGATAGCTTTGATCGGCGCCGTTTTCAACGGAATCACCGTTGATAAAAAACGCCACTTTTTGAATGGAACGTTCATCCACGGCATGGGCCAGAATTTTCACCGTTCCTTCCACAACCTGGCCAGGCTGCGGATTGACAATAGTAACCACCGGCTCGATGATATCAGGGGTTTCGGCAACCGTAAAATTAACCGCTGCCGAGTAGCCGGTATTGTCATTCTTATCGACGGCGCCCGCCTGAATGACGTGATTGACATTCTTTTCCAAATTGGCGATATTCAGGGGCATAGTGTAGGGACTGCTGCCGGTTTCATTGATTTTTACGCCGTTCAGATAATACCAGACTTTGTCCACTTCGTCATTATCGCTGGCGGCAATCAGGACATTCACATTATCGGAAACAACGGCGCCCTCGTGCGGATATACCACCGCAACTACGGGCGGGATAACATCTTCCGGCTCCGGTATCGAACAACGCTGGACAAAGACAAATATGATCAGAATAAGGGCTATATTTCTGAACATTTACATTCCTCCGCAAAATAGATTTCTATATTTTATTGCGTAAAACCAGGTATATGCTCAGAAAAAACTATGAACACCGTTTTCAAAATTCTGAAGCATCCCCATGGCGTTTTACAAATCATTGTTACTGTTGCCGAAAATTAAGTCAGTTTTTCTTTTCGGCATAAATTTTTAAAACTCAATCTCAATTCCCAGCGGACAGTGATCCGATCCCATCACCTGCGGTAATATAAAAGCGTCCTTAACCATGCCGGCGTGCTCCCGATCAATAAAAAAGTAATCAATACGCCATCCGACATTTTTTTTGCGTGCATTAAATCGGTACGTCCACCAGGTATATTGATCGGGCTCCTGATTAATCATGCGGAAGGTATCCACATAACCCTGGGCAATCAGCTTATCCATCCATTCACGTTCGATGGGCAGAAATCCGGACTGATCGGCATTGGCTTTGGGATTTTTCAAATCGATTTCCTTATGGGCGGTATTGAAATCGCCGCAGGTAATGACCGCCTTGCCCTTTTTCCTGATCTGTTCAACATGATCCAGGTAGGCATCGTAAAAACGCATCTTGTAATCGAGCCGTTCTTCGTTCTTTTTACCGTTCGGGAAATAGATATTATAGAGATAAAAATTATCGTACTCCTGCAGGATAATACGCCCCTCGCTGTCGAATTCGCTGATACCGAAACCATTCCGGACATTGAGCGGTTTTACTTTCGAAAATGTCGCCACACCGCTGTAACCGGGGCGCTCGGCATCGTTCCAGTCAATGTTAAAATCCTTTACATTTTCAAGCTGTTTTTCTACCTGGCTGTAATTCGCTTTAACTTCCTGCAGACAGATAATATCAATATTTTCCTTTTCGAACCAATCCATAAAACCGTTTCGGATTACGGCGCGCACACCGTTTACATTCCAGGAAATCAGACGCATTGCAACTCCTTTTAATACATTTGGTTTTGAATATGCTTAACTGTGGCGGGTAGATTTTATTCATTTATTTCAAAATTGTCATCAACTTCGATTTCCATGCGCAGCATCGCCGTGCTTATGGTTTTTCCCTGGGCATCGTGTTTGAGGGTTTGCGTACCGCCGCCGCCCAGTGCTCCGTGCAGCAGAAAATTCAGGGCGCCGATGTTCGGCATTTCAAAACGTTCAACTTCGCCTTTGACCATTTTACCAAAATGAGCTTTTACAGCTTCAATCGTGAGTCTTTTTTCTAATATCGGGTAATATTCCGGTTTAAGGGCAATTACGCCGACGTTGGCCGTATCGCCTTTATCACCGGAACGGGCGTGGGCTAGTTTAATCAGTTGAATTCTTTTCAAAATAACACCTTTTCTAAATCACTTCGATGGTTAAAACTTTTGAAGAAACCGCCTCTTTTTTGAGCAGCGCCGGCCAGTAGGCGATTACATCGCGGACACGCGGCCGGCCCCCGCCGAAACCGGTAACCGAAGGCGGTCCGGTCAGAACCAGCGGTACGATTTCATTGGCAAACATTTGCATGTCCTTTTTATTTTGTCCGCGCACACCGATTCTGAATACAATCTCGTTGGGATCGTCAACCGGCGGGGCGGTCGAGCCGTGGCTGGCATTAAAACCCAGGTATTCGGTATAAATTTCATCGAATTTCAATCCCAGGTAGTCGATACGTTTGCGGATGATTTCATCGGCCTTGCGCGCTTTTTCCAGCGCTTCGGGCCAGGAGTAGGTTAAATTGCCGATACAGGTGTAGCCATCCGCATAAGAAATCGAAACTTTATAAAATTCCGTTTTGGGCAGGCCTTTAATATTAAATATCCGCACCCGGTTATCAGATTCCTTTTTTAATTTGATGGTGGTGAAGTCAGCAACCACATCCGGCGTGATATAATCTGCAGGATCGCCCAGTTCATAGACCAATTGTTCTTTGATGGTTTGTTCGCTGACCAGTCCGCCCAGCGATTCGTGTTTGGTTACCACCAGATGCCCGTCCGGATACGCTTCAACGATGGGAAAGCCGATACGGTCCATATCGGGCACATCCTTCCAGCCGGCAAGAAAATTGCCGCCGCTGGCCTGGGCGCCGCATTCGTTGATATGTCCGCCAACGACGCCCGCGGCTAATTTATCCCAGTCGTCCGCCTTCCAGCCGAATTCATGAATCATAGGCGCCAGGGTAATGCCCGTATCGGTGACCCGGCCGGTAACGATGATCCGGGCGTCCTGTTTAAGCGCCTCCACCACCGGCTCGGCGCCGAAGTAAACATTAGCGCTGCTTACACGATTGCGGATCGCGGTCAGTGAAGCATCGCTTTCCATGTTTTTAAGATGATGACCGCCGGCCAGCAGGGCGTCCAACTGCGTCAGAATATCGTCGCCGTAAACCGCGGCGATGCGTAAACCGGTGTAGCCCATTTTTTCGGCAATATCGCGAACGGCAAGCATACAGCCAACCGGATTGACGCCGCCGGCGTTTGTGATCAGTTTGATGTCTTTTTCAACAAGATGGGGCAGCAGTTTTTCCATTAAAGTAATGAAATCCCGCGCATAACCCTGATGGGGGTCGCGCGATTTCTGCTTCTGCAGAATGGACATGGTTACTTCAGCCAGATAATCCATTACCAGATAATCGATGGGGCCTTCCTTTACCTGATCGAGCGGCGCATCGAAACGGTCGCCCCAATAACCCTGTCCGCTGGCAATTTTGATAAAATCCTTCATACGTTTCGTTTATCCTGTGTTTTAAAAAAAATTGGTCATGATTCCTTGTCCGAACCGGCATTGAATCCGACCACGATTTAAGGATACTTGAACCCGAGGCTCAATTTTTTAAATTGAAGTTTAAAATTAAGATGAATCGGTTTAAATTCCAATTCATTAAGCAAGTAATAATAACTTTTATTTTGAATAGAATAATCCCCGGGAGTGATTTATGGATTTAAAGTTAAAGGATAAAGTTGCCGTGGTGCTCGCCGCGAGTAAAGGACTGGGTAAGGCGGCGGCGCTGGCACTGGCCGCGGAAGGCTGCAAACTGGCCATCTGCTCGCGCGATGCCGGCAATATCGCCAAAACGGCCGAAGAGATTGCCCAATCGACGCAGACAGAAGTTTTTCATAAAGCTATCGATGTGGGATCAAAAAAGGATTTGGACAATTTCATCGCAGCCGCCGGAAAAGAATTCGGTGCCATTGATATTCTCGTGACCAATGCCGGCGGTCCGCCGGTTAAGAATTTTGCGGTAACCTCGGATGAAGAATGGCAATACTGGTACGATGTTACTTTTATGAGCGTCGTGCGTTCGGTGCAGGCTGTATTGCCCCTGATGCAGCGGAAGGGCTGGGGACGGATTATAAACATTACTTCCGTTTCCGTTAAAGCGCCTGTGGAACGGTTGATTTACTCCAATGCCCTGCGTCTGGCCGTTGTCGGACTGGCCAAATCCTTGTCTGCCGAATTGGGGCCGATGGGTATTACGGTGAATAATGTGGCGCCGGGATACCATTTAACCGCAGGTTTGGAACGCATCATTAAAAAACGGATGGAGAGCGGGGCGGAAAGAGAAACGGTTCTATCGGAATGGACCAAAAAGATTCCCGTTGGCAGACTCGGACAGCCGCGGGATTTAGCGGGATTGATTACCTTTCTGGCTTCCGGGGCGGCCGGTTATATCAACGGCGCGACCATTCAGGTGGACGGCGGTTTGTACCCGGGAACGATGTAGCATTTTCCAATCATTTACGGAAACAAATATAAAATCATTAAGGCCTTAAAGCAGCATTCAGTATAAACTTGCTGATATCCAGGTCATCCGGTTTAATATGCCAGGAGGCAGTGGTCAGTTTTTTCAGAAACCGGCGGTCGTGACTGACCAGCAGCAGGGCGCAGGCTAACTGGAGCAGTGTCGATTTGCCGCTGCCGTTGGCGCCAACGACGCCGGTCCAGCCCCGGTCAATCTGAAAATTAGGATCGCTGAAAAGTGCTTCGGCCATCGACTCATATTTAAAGGA
>CAYXRA010000264.1:0-5044 GCA_964467525.1 uncultured Calditrichaceae bacterium | reverse complement strand
CCCTAAGTCCCCCTTCAAAGGGGGATAAAGGTTACCCCCCCCTCCCCATCCCCTCCCCCGATCCATCGGGGGAGGGGCGAAGGGGTGGGGGTTCTCTTCTCAATAGAAATTCGAACTATGTTATTTTCCCGATTATAAAAATATAAACGTTACAATGATAAATATCGGAATTAAAATGGGAATCGAGTATTTGATCATATATCCGAAGAAACTGGGCATGGGAATACCGGATTCCTCGGCAATTGACTTAACCATAAAATTCGGGGCGTTACCGATATAGGTATTGGCGCCCATAAAAACCGCGCCAATGGAAATGGCGGTCAGATAGCGGATAAATTCCGGGAATTGCTGACTCACCGTGCCGGCGGCGAAGGCTTCGCGAATCTGTATTTCCGCTAAACCGAGTTTACCGAGGGCGCTGTTAAAGAAAGTCAGATATGTCGGCGCATTATCGAGAAAACTGGATAAAACACCCGTTACCCAGAAATAGTGATAGGGTTCCTTAACCGCTTTCACCAGGAAAGCCAGGGCGCCGTGCTCACCGGCCTTTAGGATGGCCAGCGCCGGAATGATGGTCATAAAAATACCAGCGAAGAGATACGCCACTTCCTTGATGGGAAACCAGGTAAACTCGTTACCTTCGCGGATGGCTTTACTGGTAAAGTACAGTGAAAGCAGTCCCATAATAACAAGCCATACATCGCGCGCCATGCTCTGAATGGTCATATGCACACCCAGTACCGTAGTTTCGCCAAGATGAGCCACGCCGCTGAAAATCACACCGCCGACAACGCCTAAAAGGAAGATAAAATTAAAGGCCCCTTGCACGCGAATTGGCGTTTGCTCTTCTTCCGTCGGTTGGATATCTTCTTTTCGGTAATAATAGCTATCGAACAGATAGAGCAATACCAGTAAGATGGCCACGACGGTAAACATCTGCGGAAACAAACTAAACGTCCAGAAAAAGCTGACGCCGTGCAAAAAGCCCAGAAACAGCGGCGGGTCGCCGATCGGTGTAAGCGAACCGCCGATATTGGCGACAAGAAAAATAAAAAACACCACCAGATGCACTTTATACTTACGCTGGGCATTGGCGCGCAGCAGCGGTCGAATCATCACCATTGCCGCACCGGTGGTTCCGATCCAGGATGCCAGCATCGTGCCGATCAGGATGATCACCAGATTAACGGCCGGTGTTCCTCTCAAGGTGCCCTTGACCAGAATACCGCCGGAAATGGTAAACAAACTCCAGAGCAGTATGATAAACGGGATATAATCGATTAAATAGATATGCACGATTTCGTGGAAGGCATCGCCCTTGTAAGCAATCAAAAACGGGACGGCAAAAATCACCGCCCAGGCCAGCGATACTTTCGGATAGTGCTCGTGCCAGAAATGCGGCGCCAGCAGCGGAAACAGGGCGATGGAAAGCAAGATCCCAACAAAGGGGATCACGGTCCATAAAGGTAAAATTCTGCCCAGATCGACGCCGTGTTCTTCATCTATGCCACTGTGTTCGATGGAAATGGTTTCGTGATGCAGGGTATCCTGTGCTTCTGCGTGCGTTGTATCCGAATCCGCGGCAATGCCGTTCACTGAAAATAAAAAAAGCAACGGCAGCGCAACCATAAAAATAACCAATCGTGATCGATTTTTTCCGAACATGCCTTCCTCCGGTTAACTATGTCAGATTGTTTAAAAAAAGAAGTCAATTTACCAATAACAAGTATTATTGACAAATAAAAAAGACCGGATAACGGGATAGATGTTGAAAAAAGTGTAAATGTGATGTATTACCGTTTGTATTAACAAAATAAAATGATTAAAATTGGTTGTGCATTTTAACGCGTTTACAAACTGACGTATCAGCCAAATCGATAACAGGATCACAATTGAAAGGAATTTCCAAATGAAAATCAAAATGTTTTGCCTGCTCATTTTTATTGTTCTGGTTGTGCATGTATCCGCGCAGGACACACCTGCAAATGCGGATTCTTCAAAGCAATTCCGCTTTCCGAAACACGCCTTGCAATTTCAAATCTACAATTATCTCAAATTCAGCGATTTTAACGGGGCAATATTTTCCGGTAAATATCATTTTAACAATCCGAATGCCATCCGGCTCGGCCTCAGTTATGCCGGCGGCTATGAGGACAAGGAATTTGAGGAATTATATTTGCCCGGTGACAGCATCGCAACGGATAGGTCGACAAAAGACAATGTACAATCGGTAAAAGTGAAATTTCATTTTTTACGGTACATCAGTTTCTCGCAATCGACCAAATATTTTATCGGCGCCGGTCCAACCGTTTCATTCTACTGGTCTGAAACTGAAATCGACTATGATCGGAGTCAGGCCGGATATCAATTTAATGATAATCGAGTGAAAGAATCTAAAAACCGGGAAGTGGGCATTGAGGCGCTGAACGGCGTTGAATGGTTTTTTCATCCGCGAATGGGTCTTTCGCTCGAATACAGTTTCATTTTGCGGTATAATTGGCAGGAAACAATAACAACAATTCCATCCGGTGACAACACGGATAAGCGGCAGAAAAAGACCAGCAGAGCCGAGGGCTGGCGTATTTCATCCAATCCGGTGAAATTCGGGCTCAGCGTATATTTTTAATTCGCGGTAATCAAACGGGGATAACCGCACAGACCTTTATGCCGGTGTTTTGCAAATGAACCAATCCTTTTTTATTTTGTTTTAATAAATTAATCGGTTTCATCATCCAAAGAACGGAAAACCGAAACCGGATCCGTATCATTAAAAAGGTCAATAGAGTGCAGCGTCTCATTGTCTGTTTGTTATTAGTCATCCTGGTAGCGCCGTCCGTTTATGCCGCTGAAAAATCACTGGTGGAAGATATCGCCGACGGTTATCTGAACGATTACAGCAAAATCGAAGCGGCATTTATCCTGTCCGGCGTTACCGATCCCGGCAGTCTGCGGAGGCACCTGGACTGGTATGCCGGCCTGCTGGATAAAATCAAAAATTTTCCATTCGATTTCAATGATCCGGTCGGCTCGGCGCAGACGGTGTTTCTCTATCTGCACTCGGCCTGGCTCAAAACCTACGCCCGCGAATCGACGACCCTGGCCGATATTGTGCGCAGTAAGGAATATAACTGCGTTTCGGCAACCATTTTATATAATCTCGTTTGTGAAGACCTGAACTGGTCTACCAAAGCCTTCGAGACGCCCACCCATGTGTACACGATTTTCGACAACCTGCGCGCCAACCTGATCGTGGAAAATACCAGCACCATGGGCTTCGATATCATGAAAAATCTGAAATCCTACTCCCGTTACCTGACCCGCTATTATCCGGAGAGTGAAGTTTTAAGGATCGGACTGGACCGGCTTTACTATCATGAAAACAGCCGTGGACGCGAAATTACCAATACCGAACTGCTGGGACTGTTAGCCTACAACCGCGCCTACCTCGCAAAAAAGAACAAGGATTTCAAGACGGCCTACGATTACGTGCTGCTCGCCCAGCAGTTCAATCCCGACTCCCGTTCCAATGTCAATTTTGAGATCGGACTCTATTATGACTGGGGCCATAAATTATTTTCGAAACGGGACTTTAACGAAGCTTTTACGGTTTTTGCCGACGGTTATTACCGTTACCCCGATAACGAGGATTTTCTCAAAAACACCTTTGCCTCTTTTTATAATGCCCTGCAATTCAACTGGCTGAAAAAGGACTGGCCGGAAACGAGGCGGCTGATCAGGGAAATCATCGATTTGCAGGTTTTGAAGGATAAAGACCGCACCAATATCAGACAGATCCTCAATAACTGGCTGCGCTATTTTGAGTCGGTGGATGATGCGCAATCGGCGGAAGAGGCGCAACGGATTTTAGAGAAGTTAATTTCCTGATTATTTAAGATGTTTGTTGCTTCAATTATTCACAAAGTAATTATAATTAGCTACTTAACAATCTTTTATTGTTTTTTTATTTATAACCTATTATATTTTAATATTAATGCGTTTTGAGAATTAAAGATACCCGGAGAATCGGTATTCTCAATTTCTAAAGTGTAAGATTAAATTTTTGAAGAGATATATTTTAAGCTATGAAATCATTAGAAGAAATAAAGAATATCCTTAGTGCTCATAAACAACAATTATTTGGTAAATACCCTATTAAATCCATGGCCATTTTCGGTTCTTATGCACGGGGTGAGCAAAATAAAGAAAGTGATTTGGATATTGTTGTTGAATTCGAAGATCGAATCGGAATCAGATTTGTTGATTTAGCTGAGGAAATTGAAAATTTATTAGGAACTAAGATTGATTTAGTATCCAAAAAAGGAATTAAAAAAAAATATTTAAGAAATATTGAATCTGAGCTTATTTATGTCTAAACGAGACACGAACCTACTATTAGAGGATATGCTGGAATCTGCAATTAAGATTAAACGATATACAGAAAAACTAAGTTTTGATTCTTTTATTTCTGATGAAAAGACGATGGACGCAGTGATTCGGAATTTTGAGATAATCGGCGAAGCAGCAAATCGTATTGATCCGAAGTTCAGAAAAAGCAATCCTGGTATCGAATGGAAAAGAATCCGGGGATTTCGTAATAGGATTGTACATGATTACTTCGGTATTGATTATGAAATAGTATGGACAATTATTAAAAACTATCTGGATGGTTTAATTGATTCCCTTAAAAATATAATTGACAAATAAAAAACAAGATAGCTTCCGGCTTTGTGTACAGCAAAATGGAAAGAGCAAATACTTTCAGTTCCATTTCATAAATAAGTGCTTTAGAATATAGTCAGGAGTTCCGAAATTATTCTTGACATTTAATAATAATCGTTATATTGTAAGTCACCATTCGACCTACATTAGGGTAAAAAATGACTCAAAATAAAATAGACCCGATTCATCCCGGATAAGTTTTGCTTGAAGAATTTCTTAAACCAATGCAGTTAAGCCAAAATCGGGCGGCCCTTGCCATGCGCATCCCGCCGCGGCGCATCAATGAAGTCGTGCTTGGTAAGCGACGGATTACTGCGGACACGGC
>CAYXRA010000263.1:0-5056 GCA_964467525.1 uncultured Calditrichaceae bacterium | reverse complement strand
CAAAAGTATTTGATTCTTTTTATTCTTATCAGCAAATTAGACACAGATTAGTGACTTTTACCAATAATTACAAACCGGGCGCCGGAGAAACACGATTTGCAGACTCTATCAGAAAAAATCGCCTGCTACCGATCACCAGCAATAATGCATTGTTTAATTTTATTAATTATCATTCTTACAGTGAACAGCTACAGCCAGACCATCGATACCTTGCAGGTAACCGAACCGACCGACACCCTGCTAACCCGCCCGCAAAAATCAGATTCTTTAATTCAGCAAAAAGCGGACAAACAAAAGCCGGCGGCGGTGAATCTGAGGCATATCTATCTTGATATTCAGGGAAGCATAGTTACCAATCCGGACAGTATGAATTATATCGTTTACCGCTTTTCTGATCTGCTGCTGCAAAATTATCACGGCTTCGGCGATGTATTTCACACTCAGCCGACCGTTCAGGTTTATGATTTTCTGGATATGGGCGAGCCGCGTTTCGCCGCTTCACTCAACCTGCTGCCCCACCAGTCGGCCCTGCAGATGGGCGGACGCACGTTGAACGATCCCCTGCACGGCATGTACAATCTGCGTTTCTTATCGCTGGACAACATCGAATCGATTGAAATATCACAAACGGCGGATGTCCACGCCGTAAACGGCACGCCGATGCTGAGCAATTACGTTAATATCAATCAGCGCATACTGCTGCCCGAAGAACCCTACACCCGTATAATGTATCGCGGCGGTGATTTCGGATTTGTTGATCTCGATATCAGCTTCGCTAAAAAGTTCAGCGAGCGGTTCGCCGTGCAGTTGGGCGGTATGAACAAGTATTACGATCCCAACCACTATCGCGGCACACAGTACCGCGGCGCTATCTATTATCAGCCCACCGGGCAAATCATGTCAAAAACAAGTTTTCTGCTCAATCGCGAAGATGTGGTGGTGGAAAACTATAACGATGCCAGCGCCTATCGTTACGATGAAGCGCGCGATGACATCACCAGCGACCTATTCTATTATGATGATAAAGATCAAACATCTTACTGGCATCTTCAGGGCGCCGTTTCGCGCACCCGCCGCAAGAATGTATCCAACATCGATACTTTTCGCATACGCAGCCGATATGACCAGTTTCGCCTTGGCGCCGACCGTATCTGGCAATGGAAAAAACATGAAGTGTACACCAATTTGTCTGTCTATCAAAATATTGTCTGGGGCACGCCTTTCTATCAAAAATATACGGACAGCGGTCTGCGCGGCGATTTGGCGCTGCGCTATCGTTTATTCGATAACCTAGTTTTCATTCCGGCGCTGAAAATCGATTTTCGCTGGGATGCGGGATATGACTATGCCCCGCACCTGTCGTTGAACTGGCAGCCGGGCAAATTCAATTTACGTGTCGCTGTAAACAAAAATTATCGCCTGCCCAACCGCAACGAACTGGCTTTTCACTTCCGGGACATCGACGGCAACAGAAATCTGGATGCTGAGAAAATGGAAGCTTTGGCTTTTGAACTGACATACCGTCCGGTTGACTTTTTTTATATCAATTTGAAAAGCGGCTATCAACGCATCGGCTATGAAATCATTTTTAACGGCAAAAATTATTATAACGGCGGCGACCGGGACTTTTCCTGTCTCGGCGGCGATACACGGCTCAGCTTTTATAAATTCGCTCTCCTGGGCGGCGGCCAGTTAACGCAGGCCGATGTCAACATCACACCTGAAACTTCAGCCTGGCTGCAGTTGCGCTATCACGACGTCTGGTTAAAAGGGGCGGTGACGATCGATGCGCTGGGCGGACTCTACTGGAAAGGGGCTCATGCAAATATTGCCTATAGTCCGATCGCCGAACGCTTCTACCGCATACCCGGACAAAACGACGGTTATCTGATTTACCGCTATAAAATCGCCGCGACCGTTTCCGACGCCCAGCTCTATTTTTCCATGGACAATCCGTTCAGCACGCAATACAGCGTCATTGATGGTTATTACGAATTTTACCGGCGTGTGCGTTTCGGCGTTAACTGGGTGATGTGGGACTAAAGCGGATTTGTGCCACTACTTTCATCATATTGTTTAAAATATTATTTATTCTTGTGTACCGGTCTATTGATATTGTATATTACCAGCAGGCCCGTCTAAAACAGATGCATCGGAAACGAATCTTGCCAGGGAAAAAATCTGCCAGGGATGCGCACCCACTCTCTGATCAGAGCGAATAAAAAATTATTTACAATGACTGACTCAAACAAGACAATAACGCTCAGGCAGCTTATCAATGATTGCATTGATAAACATTCATCCGGTTATGAAAAAGCCTGGCGGATATTTTTAGGTCGTTATAAGATGCATATTTACCGGAGCATCGCCGGCCGCTGCGCCCGCTGGAATGTCCCCCGGTTAAAGCGGCAGTTAACGGATGTGGTGAACGACATCGCCGGTGAAGTTTTTATTATTATATTCAATAACCTGGAAAATTACCGCGAACTTGAAAATGAAAAAAAATTCCGCATCTGGCTAAGTACTATCTGTAACCGCGAAGCCAGTCATTATCTGCAGCGTCGCTTCGTGCAATCCATGAGCGAGCTTGACTTGCAGGAAATGCAAAACTATCTGGGCGGCTTGTACTTTGATACGCGCTGGGAACTTTATGAATTACTGGTCGATCGGCTGCGCGCAGCCGCGGGAATTAAAAAACGCAATACGGAGCGCGATATCAATATTTTTCATCTGTACATTTGGAGTGACTTTTCTGAGGAAATCATAAAAAAGCATCCCTGTTACAGCGATTTGGGCGGACGGGTAGTGGATAATGTCATTAATCGTCTCAGAAATACACTGCGGGATGAAAATTTTGATTAACTTGAGAGATTTTGCGTTTAATAGCACTCATTAATGTAAAATAAAGAACGCATTTAATTTAGGGATTCTTCATGCATAAACAGGATTTCGCCATCGGTCAGGCTTTAGCTTATTTGAAATATAACAGCTATTCTAAATCTGACGAAGATGCGGCAAATATTCCTGAAGAACAGCGACTAATGATTACCATGCTGCGGGAACGCATTAATGCGCTTAATACCCATCAAAATGCCGCAGCGCATCTGAAGATGAGAATCCCGGAGAATCAATGTGACAGCGACAATCTTTTCATAAAAAATAACCACGATCTGCTACTGGCCCTCTTTTTTGATCACAACCGCGAACATTATTGCGCACAGCTCGGCCTGCATTTAAATAATTGTTTCCGCTGTTTTGAATATTTCAGTGATGTAATCAGGGGATATTACCATGCAACAAAGCAAATGAGAAACCGGCAATGATAAATAGGGAAAACAGACAACGCTTATCACACGAACAGGTAAGGAAATATATCGACGGACAGCCAGACGAGAGGATTGCAAAGTTCAGGCAGGACGATGATACGTATCAACTGTTTTTTGAAATTCTCGATGAACTGCGCTCCGGGGAAAGAGTAAGTCAGGAAAAACCGGACTTCGACATGCAAAAATTAATCCGGCGTACTGAAGACGCATTAATCCGGATGGCATCCGGTGATTTCAGTCAAACCGATGCCGGATATCTATTAAATGCCATTTATCATTCCCCGCTTTTTTATGAAAGACTGATCCTCAAACTGGAGCAAATTGCCCCGGCCATTGCCGGAAAGGAATTACCGGAAATGTCCGAAATCGCCATTCCCGATGACGATGAAATATTACGGAAATTAACCGTTCTAAAAGATAAAAAAACGGAACGTTTCAATCTTAAGGACAAACTCAATAAACTACTGGATTTTATTATACTTCCGCAAAAACCGATACCACGGCTGGCTTATGTTCTGACAATCATATTTATTGTCGTCGGCGGCTATTGGGGATTTAACTATTATAAAACAAGCTTTCAACTGTCCCGGGCCGAAAATCTGCTGCAACAAAATTACCGCGTCTATTTTGCCGACCAAACCCGTCCCAGCGGTAATTACGAAAGCACCGGCATAAGCGAGCTGATGGGCGATCAGGATGAACCCTATCTGGCGGAAGCCCGCCGGCTCACCGAAGATGTTATCAATTATGATGCGGACAACCGGGAAGCACGACAATTAAAAGGACAGATATTTTTGCTGCAAAAGAAATATAACGCCGCCGATTCCGTTTACCGGCAACTGCTTGCCGAAGGATACAGTTCGGCCGCCCTGCTTAATGATCTGGGTGTGCTGCACTTCAGACAAGATAAATTTGACACAGCCGCCGGTTACTTCCGGCGGGCCATTAACCTAAAACCTGATGACGGCGAGCCCTATTACAACCTGGCTCTGACGTTCATAAAGTCGGGCAGCCCCGAACAGGCGCGCCCTATTCTCAATCAATACCTGGAAATCGAAACAAATCCGGGCTGGAGAAATGCCGCATTAAATCTGCTTCAGGGATTGAAGCATAGCAAAAATTAACGGATTACCCATTAAAAAGGGAGGATCTATGCCATGGATGTCGTTGTAAAAAGATTCCAACCGTTCAAAAAATTATATCCCCATGAACTGGCCCTGACCATCGCATTTTTATTTGTTCTTAGCTTCTTACTGCTGGAAACGCTGAATGGTCTGACCAACACCGATACTGAACAGCTCGGACCAGTCTATCGACTCCTGTTTTTCATGATCTTCGCCGCTGGTATCTATCTCGGCGGTTTGTTCGTTTTGGCGGTTTTACTGATCGGTCTCATTGCCCTGTTCGCCGGCACGGAGTACAGTCCGGCATTCTGGCCGACCCTGCAAATAATTTGTTTCTGGTACCTGACCGGCTACCTGTTCGGATATATTATTGGCTGGATCTATAATGTCCTGGTATTTTTGATTCTCAGAATTAAACGGCGCTTCAGTGTATCTTTTATTTATGATGAAGAAAAAGACGTTAATATTATTAAATCGCCCTTTGATGGCGAACTGGAAAGATTTTCAAACACCAGAGCAAATTTCAATGATGAATGGCTGTATCAGTATAAACTGAATACGCTGCCCAAAAAGCCCTATACAATGCTGTTCGTTGCCAATCCCAAA
>CAYXRA010000262.1:0-5146 GCA_964467525.1 uncultured Calditrichaceae bacterium | reverse complement strand
TGATTTGGTGTTCTTGTGACCTTGTTACCTGTGACCTTGTTACCTGTGACTTTGTCATTAGTGGCTATGCTTTTTTTGCTAATATCCCCAAACATCCGCCAAAGGCGTTCCGCGCAGGCGGAATAAATCCCTGAACATATCGCCGATGCTTTATACTGCTGTGTATGATGTATAATACCCACACAAAACGACATAGAACCAATAAAATGGATGCATAAAATAACCTTAAAATATATTCCTGAACAATGCTCTTATATGGCAATTGAAATTTGAATTTGCTTTTTAAATTTTTCATCGTATATTTACGATAAACGATTTTAAGGAAAAAAATGGCACAAAATAAAGCCGGACTTTTTAATAAAACGGATAACGAACTGGCTGAGCTGGCCAAAGCCCTCGCCCACCCCGCGCGTATAAAAATCCTGAAAATTCTGATCGAAAAAAATGTTTGCATGTGCGGTGATATCGTTGAACTGATGCCGCTGGCCCAAGCAACCGTATCCCAGCATCTTAAAGAATTGAAACGGGCCGGACTCATTCGCGGAAAAATTGAGGGACCAAAAATGTGCTACTGTCTTGATAATGACGCCCTAAAAAAAGCGAAGCAGGCCTTCACGAATTTATTCGGGAATGTCTGTAACTGTTAATAAGAGAAAGGATTTATTATGTCACAAAATGAAGATATTAAAAAAATTGTACGGGACAAGTATGCCGGTATCGCCCGTCGGGAAAAAAGTTCTGCTTCCTCTTCTTGCTGTAAATCCGGGACGCAACCTTGCTGCGGCCCTGATCAGGATGACTATTCCGTTTTTCATGACGATTACACGGAGCTCAATGGTTATGTAGCGGAAGCGGATCTGAATCTGGGCTGCGGACTGCCCACACAACACGCCGGCATAAAGCCGGGTCACACCGTGCTCGATCTGGGCAGCGGCGCCGGTAATGATGTCTTCGTCGCCCGGCAACTGGCGGGCAGCAGTGGCCGGATTATCGGCGTTGATTTCACCCCCGAAATGATTACCAAAGCTAACCACAACAAAGATAAACTGGGATTCACAAACATTGATTTTAGACTCGGAGATATTGAAAATTTACCGGTTGAAACTGAGAGTATCGATGTCGTTATCAGCAACTGTGTGCTTAATCTGGTGCCGGACAAAAAGCAGGCATTCCGTGAAATTTTCCGTGTGCTGTCGGCAGGCGGTCATTTTTGCGTCTCTGATATTGTATACAATGGTATGATGAGTGAAAGTGTTCGCCGCTCCGCAGAACTTTATGCCGGCTGTGTTTCCGGTGCACTTGAAACGACGGATTACCTGAACATTATCAGAGACAGCGGTTTTGAAGATATTGAAATAAAGACGAAAAAAACTATTGAACTGCCACAGTATCTGCTCGACGAATATCTTTCGGAATACGATTTACAGCGTTTCAAAAACGGTGAATTCGGATTGTACAGCATCACCGTAACCGGGACCAAACCAAAACCTTAGTCGGCAATGGATAACGCCTCTACCGTTTAACCACTTTAAAGGCAATATTTCTGCCCTGCTTTTGCATGATGGCCAGATTGATCCAGGCCATGGCCAGTTGCTCCAACAGGGGAATTTTATCATCGCCGCCAAAATCGTGACATACGGCAAAACCGATATCCCGGGCCAGTTGTTTTGCGGTTTCTTTTCCCCGCATGCTGTCTCCGGCAACAAACATATCAACACCCTCACCATCATAAACGGGATTGTACATATTTTCAAATCCCGTGGCATTAAAACATTTGACGACATGCGGGCAATCGGTCAGGTCGCGTAATGCTTCACTGGAATTTTGATAGGATCCGGGTTTTGAAAACAGCGCATTGGTCGCATCGATGATGACTTTATCCGCGCTATTCTGTAATTGTCCGGCCAGTGCAATTACCGTCTGCGCCGGCGTTGCGATCAGGATAACTTCAGCCTGTGCGATGGCTTCGCCGGTTGAATGAACCGAGATGTTACTATCCGAATCTGCCAGTGATTTAACATTGGCGTTTTCCGGATTCCGCGAACCCACAAATATGCGGTGCCCGGCTTTTGCCCAGCTTTTGGCAAGCGCGCTGCCCACATTACCGGATCCGATTATGGCTATTTTCATACTATCCTTTCCTGAATCAATTTACAACTGAAATTCTTTTTGTTAAAAAACCCGGTCGCTTAATTTTTTATTCCGTTGCGACCGGTATCTGAAAATCTGTAACAAAGATAATTGCATTGCCAGTTTTCGGGTCGAATACATATATTATTTTCAGAAAAGCGATTTCCGTCCGCTATCTCAGTAAAATACAACTCACCCATAGTCCCCTGATGTATTGACACAAAATAATATTTTTATTTTGTCCTGAAAGATCACTTGTGTAAGTTTTTATCGATGGCTATCTTCCTATAAATTTATGAACAATTGAGGCTTTTAAATGAAAAGACGTACATTTTTTAAATCAACGGCTGCCGGCATCGCCGCCGGGCCGGTCATTTTAACAAATAAGAGCGCCGGTTTTGCTTTTGAGAATGAGGCTGTCAAACCGCTGGCCATATCCAGTTCGAACGGACTGCCGGCCACCCAAAAAGCGATGGAAATGATTAAGGACGGAAAGGATGCCCTCGATGCAGTGATCGCCGGAGTCAATATCGTGGAAGACGATCCGGAAGACCACTCGGTGGGTTACGGCGGCCTGCCTAATGAAGACGGCGTTGTCGAGCTGGATGCCTGCTGCATGCACGGACCGACCCACAACGCCGGCGCCGTGGCCGCCCTGCGCAACATCAAAAATCCATCGAAGGTAGCGCGGCTGGTCATGGAAAGAACCGATCATGTGCTGCTTGTTGGCCGGGGCGCCCTGCAGTTTGCCAAAAGGCACGGTTTTAAAGAAGAAGAACTGCTGACCGATAAGGCGCGTGAAATCTGGCTGCACTGGAAGGAAGAACTGAGCGAAAAGGACAACTGGTTTCCGCCGGAAGAAAAACCGGTACCGCAGTCCCTGCGTGATTTTTTCGATGTAACGGGAACTATCACCTGCCTGGGTATCGATCAGAACGGCGATATATCCGGCGTAACCACCACCAGCGGTCTGGCGTTTAAACTACCGGGACGCGTTGGTGACAGTCCGATTATCGGCGCCGGACTGTACGTGGATAATGCCGTCGGCGCCTGCGGTTCAACCGGACGGGGTGAGGAAAATCTCAAAAATCTGACCTGTTTTCTGGTGGTTGAACTGATGCGTCAGGGTGCGCATCCGCAGGAAGCCTGTCTGAAAGCAGCCCGGCGGGTGGTCGATCATGCCAGACATCCATCGCTTTTAAATCGTATCGGCCGGCCGAATTTTAATTTGCGTTTTTATGCCCTGGATAAGAAAGGGCGGTTTGGCGCGGCATCCATTTACGGTCCGACAAAATTCGCCGTGAACGACACAAATGAGAATAAAATCCATGAAGGCGCTTTTATATTTAAAGAACAAATTAAATAGACTACCCGGGCCGGTATTATGCTGCGCTATTCTGACGCTGCTCTTTTTAATCAGTCCGCTGAGCGCCGCTCCGGATAGCACGCATTTTAAGACAGTTCACGTCGTAAGCCATGGCTGGCACACGGGCGTTATTCTGAACATGGATGCGGTTCACGATTCACTGAAACCCGCGCATCCGATTTTTCATGAACACCGCTATTTGGAGTTCGGCTGGGGCGACCGGGCCTTTTATGAAAATCCCGATCCGGATATTGACTACTGGCTGGCATTCAAAGCGGCGGTAATACCCACGGAAAGTGTTATGCATGTTGTGGGATTTAATCAACCTGCGGATGAATATTTTTCACGCAGTGACAGGGTCATCCTAAAAATTTCCGAACAGCATTTTTTAGAACTGTACCGTTTTATTCATTCTGCCTTTGCCAGGGATAGTCTGAATCAGATCATCCCGCGGGGAAAAGGTCTTTACGGAAACAGCCGCTTTTTTTCAGGGCAGGCAAAGTATTACTTCCCTTACACCTGCAACGTGTGGACGGCACAGGTTTTAAAAAGCGGCGGGATTTCTATTTCGCCGCTGCGCTTCCAGAGAGCGGGCGTCCTTATGGAATACTTAAGGGAATTAGATAAATAAACTTACGGGATTCGGTATGATGAATAATGATAAGAAAAAAACATTCGATCAGATAACCTACGTTTTTGGCGCAATTTTTTTGTTGTGGATCGTATCCTGGCTGGCACTCGTTCTGTTCGTTGACACGGAAACAATTGAAAAAGCCGGGCATACCGTGAATGCGCTTTTCAGCGGCATGGCCCTTGCCGTACTGATCGCGGTAGTCCTGCTGCAGCGCCGGGAGCTGAAAATACTCAGCGCATCGCTCAAATCGGTTAATGAACTGCTGAGCCGGCAACAGGATAGCAGCCAGGGCAACAGCAATGATTCCGATTTTGAAAGAAAATATTTTCATCTGCTGGACAGCTTTCAGAGAAATATACGATATATGACGATTACATCCGATCAGCACATTTTCAGGGGACGGGAAGCATTAATCGCCCTGTATAATGCGATCGTTGAAATTTACGGGATCTATGAAAAAGAGACCAACGACCTGTCGATGAAAGAACTGATCAATCATTCGTATCTTGAGGTCTACCGGAAAAATCAAAGCGAGCTGGGCCACTATTTTCAGCAACTGAATTACATTTTGCTTTTTCTGGATAAAAACACTGACAGCGACAAGACGTTCTATACCGGTTTGCTGCGCACGCAGCTTTCCAGTCCCGAGTTACTGCTGATTTTTTATGATTGTCTCAGCGAGCACGGCAATCAGCGCTTTAAACAGCTAATTGTCAAATATAATCTGCTGCGCAACCTGCCCGAGGATTTAATCGACAAGGAACATTATGCGCTTTTTAAAAAATCGACGGCAACGTAACGGGCAGCACCTTAGTTGCGAATTTCCTTCTTTTTTTTCCGAATTATCGGGACAAGTTGGCAGGAATTTGATTTAAAATAAACCTCTCTCCCGCCCAGGCGGGATGGGGCGTGGCATGGCTTATTTAAACAAAAAACTATTCCGGTTTACCCCGTGGAATACATGAAGATACTGAGCAATTGCAACATAACAGACATATTATTCCACGGGGTAAACC
>CAYXRA010000261.1:0-5187 GCA_964467525.1 uncultured Calditrichaceae bacterium | reverse complement strand
CCCGGATTTTAATGCATCGATCCGTTTCTGATGCCAGTTTTGAATTTCACTTTTATGGGTATCATTCGATTGGAATGAACCACAGGCGTTTGCCAGAATAACGGCCGCGATGAGAAGATTTTTCATTATATTACCTCTGTTTTATTCAATGCCTGTCACTTTTTCATTATAACTTTTATCTGATTTATGGCAATAAACACTATTGCGTGTTTTTATCCGCCTTATTTTAAACCCATGTTATTTGAAATATTCAAATTTTAATTATTTGATTTTATCGGTATCCGGTCTTTTGAAGACCAGTACTTTAATTTTGTAATAATATCGGGATTTCCTATATTAATTCAAAGTCCATTTTCAATGTAAACGAATCAAATTGCAGGATAAATTTCAGGAGGAGTTGTGAACAAACTATCCGTTTTATTATTGGTTTTTGGCCTGTCCGTTTTATCGGCCGCATCAAGCAGTTACAAAATTGATTTCACTCAACCGCAGAGTGATACCTATGAACTGCAATATGAATTGAAATTATACCAGTTGGAAGAAATTGATCTCGATGGAACAACCTACACACAAATTCAATTTGATAACGGTGTTTACGTTGAGCAAAAGGGCTATGCGCGTCTGCCCAAAGTATCGGCCCCGGTCATGCTGCCTGCTCAAAAAAACATGACTTTATCGATAGAAAATGTTGAATATGAAGATATATCGCTGAGCATTCCATTGCTACCATCCAGGGGAATCATTTACCGCAATCAGAATCCCTCGGAGATTCCCTATGAAATTGATCCGGCCTCAGTCACCGACAGCTGGTTTCCCGAAGCGCTTTCCTATCAACGGGAACCTTACATCATCAAAGATATTCGCGGCGCCAGCATATTTTTTCACCCCTTTCGCTACAATGCCGAAAAACAGGTGCTGCGTGTTTACAAAAAAATAACCGTCCGACTGGTGGAAAATGATGAACCGCCGACAAATCCGCTGGTTAAACCGACTGAACACATTCTTCCCGAAATGAATGGATTGTACGGCTCCGTGTTCATGAATTACGACGCTTCCGAACAGGCATTGGCCTACGGTGAGTATGGCGATATTCTGGTCATCACGACGGATCGCGATACCGCGGCTGTCAGAGATTATATCATTTGGAAAAGAGAAAAGGGATTTAATGTTTTCAGAGAAATTGTTCCGGCGGGAACCAACCCCAAGGATCTGATCCAGGAAAAGTATGATGAAAATAATGATATGCTCTACGTACAGCTAATCGGCGACTGGGCAGATATTAAATGCGATTTGGGTACATCGTCCAATCTGCCGATGGATCCGCAATTAGGATGCGTTGTGGGTGATGATTATTACGCCGATATTGCCGTCGGACGTCTTTCGGCCAATTCCGCCGCTCAGGTTACGGTGCAGGTTAACAAAATCATCACTTATGAAAAGAATCCCGTTAGCGGCGCCGACTGGTATCGCACCGCCACGGGTATTGCTTCCAATCAGGGCCCGGGCGACGACAACGAGTATGACAACGAACACCTCGATGTTGTATATAACGATAAACTCGATCCCTTTACCTACGATTTGTACAACGATATTTACGATCCAGGCGCCTCCGATGACATGGTTACCGACGCCGTAAACAACGGCACTTCCATAATTAATTACACCGGGCACGGTTCGGCCACAAGCTGGGGCACCAGCGGATTCAATAATGACGACGTCAATAATCTTTCCAACGGCGATATGCTGCCGTTTATTGTTTCCGTGGCCTGTAACAACGGTGAATTTAACCGTTCCAGTGATTGTTTCGCCGAAGCCTGGCTGAAGAAAGAGGGCGGCGGGGCGGTCATCATGCTTGCTTCTTCAATCAGTCAACCCTGGGATCCGCCCATGCGCGGACAGGATTACTTCATGGATCTGCTGATCGGCGGCTATGACTACGACGCCCACAGCGGCCAGAACGGAATTAATACCAGTGAGCAGCGCACTTTAATCGGTCCGATTGTTATCAACGGTTTCGCCATGATGCTCAACGAATCGGATTACAATAGCGATGTGGAAACGGTACAAACCTGGGGCAACTTCGGCGATCCTTCGCTGCAGGTGCGCACGGTCGCTCCGGCGGCGGTCAGTCTATCCGATGAACAAATTCTCAGCGGCCAGCCCTTTTCCACCACGGTAACCAGTGCCGGTCAGCCCGTGGAAAATGCCATGGTCGCTATTTCACAGAATAACAAATATTACAGCGCGCTCAGCGATGCAAACGGCAATGTGACCATCGAACATGATTTTAACGTGGGAACGGCCCGGCTGGTGGTTACCGCATTCAACACGGAAACGATTTATAAAGATGTGGAAGTGGTCTCCGGCGACGGTCCGCATATCGTGATGGAATCTTTTTCCATCGATGATACCACCAGCGGCAATGGCAATGGTGCAGCCGAATTTGATGAGTCCTTCAATTTAAATGTTACCGCCAAAAACACCGGAAATGAACCGGCGGCGGAAGTCAACGCCACTTTAACCAGTGATGATATTTATGCAACTATTACGGATAACACCTATTTTTACGGGGATATGGACAGCGGCGCCGTGAAGTTCGGCGATGATGCTTTTGCGATGCAGGCGGCAAACAATACCCCGGACCAGCATGTTATTCAGGCCGGGGTGCTTTTTACCGATAATGCGGCCAATGAGTGGACCTCCGGATTAACGATTACCGTAAACGCACCTGATCTCAACATTGGAAATTTAACCGTTGACGATGCCGCGGGCGGAGACGGTAACGGTCGGCTCGATCCGGGTGAGCAGGCAGATATTCTAATTGAAACCGGCAACAGCGGTCATGCCGCAGCCCCGAATACAGGCGGACAGCTCAGCACATCGAACAGTTATGTGACCATCAATAACGATACCCATGATTTCGGAACGCTTGCTGCCGGCGCCAACGATCAGGGACTGTTCAATGTGACCATCGACGGTTCCACACCGGCCGGTGAAATGGCCGAATTCATCTATACGGTCACTTCCGGCGCTTATACCGTAAAAGATACATTTAACCTGCTGATCGGCGAGGCTGTCGTTTATCTGATGTCCAACAGCACGGTGAATGTCAAAAACGGTTTATTTTACGACAGCGGCGGACAGGAAAACAATTACGCGGCAAAAGAGGATCTTACCATGACATTCTTTCCCGAAGGTCGCAGTCCGGCGGTGAAGGTCGTGTTTAATGCATTCAACACCCACGAGAGCTACGACAAGCTTTACGTGCACGATGGATCGAGTACGTCGGCGCCGCAGGTTCCGGGCAGTCCCTTTTCCGGGACTACGCTGCCGGATGAAATTGTTGCCAACAATACCGAGGGGGCTTTAACCTTTCATTTTAAGTCCAATCCCATTCTGGGTAATGAGGGCTGGCAGGCTGATATTTTTTCTACCACGATCTCTGAAATTGAGGCGCGGGATGCATTGACCGTGAGTGAATTCAGGCTCGAAAATAATTTTCCCAATCCCTTCAACCCGTCGACGACAATCCGTTATCAGATTGCCGAAGCCGGACCGGTAAAATTGGTAATTTATGATATGCTGGGCAAAGAAATTCGCACACTGATCAATAATCACCGCGATAGTGGCAGTTACGAGGCCCGCTGGGATGGCCGCGATAATAATGGGCGTATGATGGCAACCGGCATTTATTTTTACAAAATATCAAGCGGTTCATTTTCAAAGATTAAAAAGATGATTTTGGTGAAATAAGGAGAATTTGAAAATGTATATTCGTGTAATTCTCATTAATTTTCTAATTTTATTACCCATATTTGCCTCAGAAATTTGGGGTGAAAATCAGAAATAACCATTAAATGAGGACCTAAAGAATGTCTGAAAAAAAGTATTTTTCGTTAAGATTAATAATGTTTTCAATATTGCTTTTATTATTACAGTTGCGGGCACAGGAGAATTTCTGGCAGCAGACAAACGGCCCTTCGGGATGTAAAATAAATATCATTAAGGAAAACTCAAAAGGTGATTTATTTGCCGGTACTGAAAGCAACGGTATTTATTTACTTGAATATAGCACGAACAGTTGGACTCCGATTAATAATGGTATATTAGGTAATAATGTTAATGCTCTTGCCATTAATGATAGTGACCATATAATTATTTCAGTTATGAACATTTACGACCCTATAAACAGCATCACATATATATCAAAAGATAATGGCAAATCATGGGAAAGCATAATTAATTTATGGGGAACATGCATAGCTATAGATACTTGCAGCAATATTCTTTTAGGTACTAAAAAAAATGGAATATTTAAGTCTACAGATAATGGTGAAAACTGGATATCATTACTTGATCAGAATCCGAATTCGCCTGAATTTGTTTATCAAATTTCTGCAAATGATCTTAATTATATCTATGTAGCATCAACTGATGATGCCTCAAAGAAAGTTGTAAATTCATACAGCAGTTTCCCTGGAATCTATTTCTCATTTAACTCCGGCGTAAACTGGAATCTTCTTTTTGAAGGTAATTTTTCTACTGTAGCCTGCAATAACACTGGTAAAGTTCTTACTGGAGCCACATTCCATAATTTTCTATACATATCAAATGATTTTGGCCTAACATGGACAAAAATTGATGATCAACAAGCTCCCCTGGGGGAAATATATGACATGTGTTATATTGATGACAGTACTGCTTTTGCCGGAACAAAATTCGGCTTATTTTTTTCCATCAACAGTGGTTATTCCTGGCAACAGTTTTGTAATATCCCTTCTGAAAATGTCTATTCTATTGAAAATACAGAGTCTAATGGAATCATTATTGGTACCAACTATGGGGTAATGCAAACTAATGACAGAGGGCACACCTGGAATCAGATAAACTATAATTTACCAAATCCCAAGATTTATTCACTTGCCTCCAATGACAGTGGTTATATTTTTGCCGGAGCCCATAAAGGCGGCGTATATGTATCAGATGATAAAGGAAATACCTGGAAAAGAAAGAGTTCCTACATAGGAGCGCCTTCATTTGTTCATCTTTCAGAACAGAAAATCTATGACCTTAAATTTAACTCAACGGGTCGCCTTTTTGCCGGTACTTCTTATGAAGGCGGTCTTTTTTACTCTAATGATAATGGTAACACTTGGAATCTTTCGTTTTTCGAACAATATTCTTATG
>CAYXRA010000260.1:0-5192 GCA_964467525.1 uncultured Calditrichaceae bacterium | reverse complement strand
AACTTTTATATGAAGTATTTTAACAATACTTCTTTACGGTGAACGGTTCGCGTTTAATCCGCACAAAACCGGGCGGCCAGCGCTGCTTTCAATGCTCAAGCCCGCGACCGGATGAATGAACCAACCGGCGAACGGTTCGCGTTTTTATCGCTTGCAGCACATTGTTGAACCGACCTTCAGTTACCATATTGTTTTAATTTTTTTCGAATTGCCAAGATTTTTATCTGCTGTAATCAGAGCGGTATTCGCAAATATTGACGTTGCGGATATTAAACGATCCGCAGGATCAGAATTAATCTCAAATAACAAGTTTGTGGATAAATCAGCAATTTCCGGAGTAATAGGTTGAAAAATATAATTTCTGGTCGCTCTCAATAAGTTAATAAATTCTAAATAAGATGCTTCTATTTCCAGGCGTTTCCTATCAATTAACATTGATATTTCCCAGAGTGAAATATCGCAAAATATTAAACCATCTGAGTCATTTGCCTTATCAAATTCTTTTTTTGCTTTTTTACTCAGCTTCCCTGGATCCAGGGCTTCCCATATTATTATGTGAGTATCAACCGTGACCATTAACTATCAGCTTTCCAATTTTCTGCTATTGGCGATAGAACGTCATATATCTTTGCTGTTTTTCTGAGTAATTCCAATTTTTCTTCAGCCATTTTTAACGGCTCTTCCGGAGGAATAAGTTTTGCGACTGCTCTTCCTCTCGAGGTAATGGTTATCGATGAACCTTGTTCGATACGTTTGAGAACTTTCATCAAGTTAGCTCTCAATTCACTGACTGCAATTGATTGCATTTCTTATTCCTCTTTTTGTACAAATGAAATGTACAAACTAATGAAGGTTAAGGCAAATGATAATCAAAATTTATAAGGCGGTACAAAATATTAATAGTCTATTTCCATTTGCCTTTTCAATGTTTCTTATATCAGTAATTATTTATGAAGGCATCTTATATAAGTCGCTTCCCCCATTTACTCACACAAAACGACATAGAGCCTGAAAAATCCGTAATCGGTTCAGGACTTTTAAATTTGTTCGTTCAGGGTGTGCCATCAATAGCTCAACTCCGTGCAGCGGTTTTAACAATGGAAGTATTTAGGGGTAAAGTTAGAAAAAAACAATAAAAATAAAGAAAGAAAGACTGAAAGACTGAGTGACGAAGAGACCGGAAGATTGGAAGGACGCCCCGCCAAGTCGGGATTTCGCTTCGCGCTACCGCTTTATCTGCCTCAAAAATTCCTCCACCTCGGGGATGCCGCCCTGGTAGATGAGGTAGCCGTTGTAGGGCTCGCGCTCGGTGATTTCGCCGCCTATCGGTCTTAACATGATTTCCTTTACTTTTTCCAGATCATCGGACTGCCCGAGGGCCCAGGCCAGTTTAACATAGGCCACCTCGGGCAGCATGTTGGCCGCGGGCACTACACCGAGCTGCATCAGCTCGCGACCGGTTTCGTAAACATACATCTGTACGTACCCCCACAGGGTCTGCACGGTCATGTAAACGGCAACGCCTTTTTCATGGGCCCGCTTCAGCGCCGGATACACCGGCTTGTTCACGTGACCCAGTCCGGTGCCGGCGATCACGATGCCGCGGTAGCCGTTATCCACCAAAGCGTCGATGATGTCGGGCTGCATGTTGGGATAGTAATAGACAATGGACACCTTTTCCTCGAATGCGGTATTGATGGTTACCCTGCGGTCGCTACGCCGTTTTTTGTAATCACCGCGCAGGGGGATAATCTGTTCGCGGTTCACGGTGGCCAAAGGAATATCGCTGATGGTGCGGAAGGTGGACCGGTAGCTGGAGTGCATCTTGCGCACCCGCGTGCCGCGATGCAGCAGCCCGTACTGATCGGATGTGGGACCGAACATACACACCAGCACCTCGGCGATATCGCTTTCGGCGGCGGTTTTCACGGCATGGATCAGATTGAGGGCGGCGTCGCTGGACGGGCGGTCGGACGAGCGCTGCGAACCAACCATCACAATCGGTACCGGTGTATTTTGAACCATAAATGATAAGATAGCCGCGGTGTGGTGCATTACATCGGTGCCGTGTCCGATCACGATGCCCTGCACGCCTTTTTTGATTTCCTCGCCGATGGCTTTGGCCGTGACAATCCACTGCTCCGGACCCATGTTTTCGCTGAACACGCCGTAGAGTTTTTCCGTTTCCAAATTGCAGATATCGGCCAGCTCCGGCACCGAACCATACAGCTCGCCGGGTGAAAATGCCGGTATCACAGCGCCGGTGCGGTAATCGAGCCGGCTGGCGATGGTTCCGCCGGTGCCCAGCAGTTTGACATTGGGCTTGCCTTCATCGTAGGGAAAGGCTTTTTCAGGTATTTTATAATTGGCTTCCCTGCGTCCGAACTCTTTAATTTTTTCGATGGTATTCACGGCGATGCCGATGTTATAGCCGTTGCGCAGTTTCAGAACGATATGACGGTTATCGGATGTTTCGGATCGCGGCAGCACGATCCCGGTGAACTGACCGCGGATGGTGTCCACGGTAACATCACTCCATACCTGCACGTTGTTTTCCTTCAACACAGTCATCGCCGGATCGCGATAGCCTTTGTAGGATTCACTCATTTTACGCTCCAGATTTTTTCGCTCAAATGTTTACGGTTAAGATTGCCGCGCTTCGTTGCACTGCGCTGCTCGCGGCATGGCCGTCCCTGCGGGACGATGACAAACGCAGCTTCCCTTCTTCCGGCCCCTCCCCATCCAAGCTTCCGGGACGGGGAAGAGAATGAGATGGGCGTGTTGCTGTTTCCGGCTTTTATATTGAATACTTGTGTTAATCACTATCTTTTCTAAGGAATCCTTCATCAAAAAAGATAGCGGCAACTCCGGGTATTTTAAGAGAGAATCTCAATATATCTCCTAAATTTCCAAGCCACTGATCAGGATATAATTATTGATTGCCTTCCGTACCGGAGGTTCCCGCCGGGGCTGCCGGTGCCGGGGATTTTAAAAGGGCAAAGATGGCGGTTGGGATCGACGATGCCAGCAGGAGTCCCGCGGCAAGATCGCCGATGCGCCAGAAGCTGATCAGGGCCATGACGATTAGAACCCCGGCGCGTATCACATTGCCAACACGCGGACCAAGGGCCTTACGGCAGCGGTAACCGGAAAATACAAGCAGTCCGCCGGTAAGCAGGCCGGTGGCAAGCTGCATACCCATAGTATTCATCAGGACGCCGGTTTCATGCAAAATCAACAGCAGAAGCCAGATGGCCAGTCCGCTGAGAAATGTTGTTGCGGGAACGACATATTCTTTTTCCATCAGTATATTCCTTTTTGTTGAGGTTTATATAATTTAGGTATTTCTAAAAGAAAAGAAAATATCATCCCGGAAATTTTATTAAAATGGTTGATTGTATCCTGCTTTTCCCTATTGTTTTATTAAGAAAAATCCGGATAAGCGCCGCACCGCAAGCTGGCTATTGACTTTGCAAAATCTGCGCCCTATTTTGTCTTACATTTTACTTACTTTTAACGGGAGTTTCGATATGCCAAAAACAAAGCTTTCGAGCAAAGGACAGGTTATCATACCAAAATCAATACGATCCCGGCATAACTGGGACACGGGTCAGGAGTTAACTGTAATTGATACGGAAGAAGGCATTTTACTGAAACCGGTTCAATTATTTAAAGAAACTCAGATCGATCAGGTTGCCGGCATACTGCAATATAACGGCAGTACGATTTCATTAGATGAGATGGAAGCGGCAATTAAAAAAGGCGCCAGGGAGCACAATAAATGATTTCCGTAGATACAAATATTATCATTCGGCTGCTCACCGCTGATGATCCAGGACCATTCCAAAAAGCCAAAACACTTTTTATGAATGAAAATATTTTTATCACTATTACGGTTATTTTAGAATGCGAATGGGTACTTCGATATGCCTATAAATTTAAGCCCGCTGAAATAACCGGGGCTTTCCGGTCCCTGTTTGGTCTACCGAATGTCCGGCTTCAGGAAGAATATGTCATTCATAAAGCAATCGAATGGCACGAGGGTGGATCAGACTTTGCCGATGCACTACACCTGGCGAAATCACTGGATTGCCGGTCATTCGTTACATTCGATAAGCAATTAATTAAGTCATTATCAAAAGTTAAAGAATTATCAGTTATTGAGCCCTGAATAAAGCGTCAATGCCGGGCGGCGGTACATTGCGCAATTTTATCACTCGGCATAATCCCTGATCATTCGTTCCAATATATGAATATTGTCCTGCACGCGCTTTTGTCCAACAGCGGCGCCTTTCTGGAACAGGACGGGGATTTTCTGCATGGCTTTTTTGCCGGTATCTGTTTTATAAAAGGCGATCAGATCCCTGATTTCTTTCTCGGTAAATTCCGCTTTGTAAATTTTGATAAAATCATCTTTGAGGGTCTCCCAGCTCATATATTTATCAAAAAATTCGAGCATCACTTCACGGTATTGGGCCAGAGCCGGATTTTGCTGTATCTGCATATCCAGGGATGCGTTGATGGTTTCGGATAACATGGCTTCCATATCCATAATGGAAAGCAGCTCATTAACCGCCGCGGTGTGGCTGTCCTCAGTCTGAGCCTGGCAGGCGGTCATACACATTAAGGCGATTAAGATGGTGAGACTTAAATACTTCATAGTACCTCCCTTAGTTGCGGATTAATTATTGAGGATTATATTCCAGCCCAACAGGAAATGAATCCCTTGTGGCCGATTCATTTTTTTGGCTACTTACAAAATGATACCGTCATTGCGAGGCGCTTGCGACAGCCTGTCCCGCTTCAGGCGGGGAAGCAATCCCATAATCATTAATGCACAACCTTAATAGAAAAAATAAAACTGAACAAGGCAACGTATTACCTTATTCAACATCTTGCAGAGAAATTTAATCACGTTTATTAATGTATTTCAAATTAATCCGGAGGGAGGCCTCACCCCAACCTCTCCCCATCACGCTGAAGCGTGACAGAGAGGGGCTGTAATAAATTGCCCGCGCTTGGATTTGTATACGCATATCTAATTTGGGTTCTGTGTTGATTTGTGTGGGTAAACCCGGGAGCGACTTCCGAATGCTGTGGTTGGCGGGGTAATGGGTTTGTCTGTTCGATGTTTCTCTTTTTCGATACCGATTCCGATAGCGACCCCGACCCCGATCAGGATGAGAATCTTC
>CAYXRA010000259.1:0-5203 GCA_964467525.1 uncultured Calditrichaceae bacterium | reverse complement strand
CTCCCCCGATTTATCGGGGGAGGGGCGAAGGGGTGGGGGGTCTGTTTAATCATGCTTTTGTGTGTTCGCAAATCATGGATGTTTCATTATATTCCAAATATTTTTAATTAATGGTTATCGCTTCTTTAAAAACTGAAGTACAGCTTCGGCGGCACGTTTGGATGCGCCCGGTTTGCCAAGCTTCCCGGGTATTATTTCCAACTGACGGCGTCGTGCTCTGTTTTCTTCATCATCCAAAAGGCGGCTGATGTGAGCGGCAGCAGCAGGAGCCGTGAAATCATTTTGAATAAGCTCTTCGGCCACCTTTTGTTCAGCCACGATATTTGCCAATCCGATATATTTAACTTTAACGAGCATTCGGCCCAGGAAATAGGTCAGGGGATTGACGTGATACACGATGACCATCGGTACGCCGAAATAACCGCATTCCAGCGTTGCCGTGCCCGAGGCGACCAGTGCGGCGTCATATTCCGGTAACACTGCTTTGGCCGGACGCTGATTTAAATGAATGAAAGTGTCGGCGTCGCGCAGAAAGGGCCGGTAGAAGGTTTCGGGCAAATGAGCGACTTTCAATATCTCTGCCCGGTGAATTTTCTTCTCCTGATGCAGAATGCGGGCCGTTTCTATCATTTTGGGAAGCAGGCTGATGATTTCCTGCTTGCGGCTGCCGGGCAGCAGGCCGATTTTTATATTTTCGGGATCGATTTTTTTGTGCTGTGCCGGACGGTAGGTAGCATAGTGGTCTACAAGCGGGTGTCCGACGTATTCGGCCTCAATGCCGCGCTCCTGATAAAACTTTTCTTCGAAGGGGAATAGCACCAGCATTTTTTTTACGTAACGGCGTACTTTCTTTACACGCCGCCTGCCCCAGGCCCATAACTGCGGACTGATGTAATAAATGACCGGGATATTCAGGCGATCGAGTGATTTTGCCAGGCGCAGATTGAATCCCGGATAATCAACGAGAATCGCGCAATCCGGTTTTTCCTTTGCGGTGCGGCCGATAATGGTCTGATGTACTTTGCGGATGAAGGGTAAATGGCGAATCACCTCGCCGATCCCCATAAAGGCCATGTCGCGGATATGAAAAATATTTTCCATCCCCTCCGCTTCCAGGATGTCGCCGCCGATACCGAAGGCATGGATATCGCCATTCAGTGTTTTTAACTCGCGCAGCAAGGCCGCGCCGTGTGTATCGCCGGAAACTTCGCCGGCAATGATTAATATTCTGGTCATTGTATCAGGTTTCGGGCTCCGTTCAATGTCATAAATTGTGCAATCTTATCATCAGGCAGGATCAATATAATTTGCCGATGCAAAAGGCGCAAGCGCGTTTTTTTTAATATGAGATGTTAAGGTTCTTATTTGTCAGTTTTTTTGAAGTTTTTATTTTTTCTTTTAATACTATCGTCTATGAGTTTGATCAGCAATGCCTTTTTCTGTTCCGTCGATCGTTTCGAAAAATTGTAATAGCGGTCGTCACTCAATCCGCTGCCGGCTGCGGCTCCCAGCACGCCGCCTAAAACGACGCCAATTACCGTTCTAAAAAAACTGCGGTGCGTGGTATAGATAAAATTAGGTTTATCCGGATTATTTTTAGAGATCAGGTATCCGCTTAATCCGCCTCCGGCCATACCCAGCAGTAATCCCTGAATAACATAGGATCTGCCCGCTCTTTTCAGATACAGGATGGAATCGATATGCACGCGGTGGGTTCGGCCGTCCAGATTGAAATAGAGCGTATCGTCGCTGACTTCACTGAGAAAAATATTTTCATAGGGTTGATTATCATCGGTAAGCATATCCCACAAAAAATTCTGGCTAAAACACGCTCCGCTACAGAGCAGCGCAAGGAAAACAATCAGCTTGAAACGGCGCATAATCGTTCGTTTTTTTATATCCGACCTGATTGATATGTGCTATTTATCGTCTTCATCATCGCCAATCGAAATATCATCGGACAGTTCATTAATGTCATCTTTCTTATAGGGGAAGAATGCTTTCAGTTTTTCACCGATACGCAGGATGCCGGTAGTAATGCCTTCAACAAAATTTTCATTTTTGAAATGTTCGCGCATTTCTTCTTTGACGTCCTGCCAGAAATTTTCGGGCACGGTTTCATTAATGCCCTTATCACCGAAGATAGCAAATTTACGGTCATCCACCGCCAGGTAGACCAGGGCGCCGTTTCTGAGTTCGGTTTCGTGCATTTTTAATTTCTTAAAGACAACAACGGCCCGATCCAGGGCATCGCCCTTGCAGTGATTTTCCAGATGCAGGCGAATTTCACCGGAAGTTTCTTTTTCCGCTTTCTTGATGGCATCAAGGATTTGTTGTTTTTGTTCTTTTGATAAGAATTTACGTACGCTCATATTTTTTCCAATTCGGGTTAATTTTTTTAGATGAATTATTGGATGCCCGGTTTTTGGGATTGCGGAAGATTACCAGCCGCCGCTGGCGCCGCCGCCGCCGGACATGCCGCCGAAACCGCCGCTGAATCCGCCGCCGCCACCACCGCCGAAGCCGCCGAAACCACCGCCCCGCGAGGATCCGCCGCCCAGGCTGCCCAGGAATATGAGCGGCCAAAGCGCGCTGCCGTGACGTCTGGTGCCGATCCCGCCGGACCGTCCGCCGCCGAAAAGGCGCAGGATGATCATCAAAATGAAAAATCCTATTATCAGATGGCCCATGGAAAGTCCGCCGCCATCCCGGGATTGCCGTTCTGATTTAACAGGAATTTTGTACTTGCCCTCGGCGGCCGGGATCAATACATCCAATGCCGCGTCCAGTCCTTTATAATAATTGCCCCGGCGAAAATGGGGGGCGATGTATTCGCGTATTACCGTGCCGGACTGGGCGTCGGTGATTACATCTTCCAAACCGTAGCCCACTTCGATACGCATCTTACGATCCTGTAAAAATATTATGATAAGTAAACCGTTATCTTTATCGGCCAGGCCGGGCTTCCATTTATCATATAATTTTACGGCAAAATCTTCCGGATAATAGTTTTCGGGGACGCGGTTGAAAATCGCGATGAAAATTTGATTGGACGAACGCTTTTCCAGACCTTTGAGCCGGTTGTTCAATGCTTGTTCCTCAGTGGCGGACAGGGTATTCGTATAATCATTGACCCAGCTATCCGGTTTTTCGGGCAGTGCTTCCTGGGCAAAAATAGCGGCAGAAAAAATAAATAAACAGAAAATCAAAAAAGATTTAAACATAGATAAAACCAATCATTTTTAAAATAAAAGTTTTGCTCCACTTAGTCTTAAGCATCGTAAAAAAGGCGTTTGTTTGAAACGCCTTTATCGATAAAGAGTGACCAATGTAAAGACCGGATTTAAAATTTTACTTCCGGGACTTTTTCGGCGCCGGCATCCGCCTGAAAATATTCCTTTTGCTCGAAGCCGAACATGCCGGCGAGGAACTTTTGCGGAAAGGTGCGGACCGCTTTATTGTAATTCCGCACTGCTTCGTTAAAGCGTCCCCGTTCAACGGATATGCGGTTTTCCGTACCCTCCAACTGGGTCTGCAGGTCGGCGAACCTATTGTCCGCCTTCAGTTCCGGGTAACGCTCCACAACCACCATCAGTCGCTGCAAAGCGGAAGTCAGGGCGCCCTGGGCCTGCTGGAACCGGGAAAAAGCCTGGGGATTATTTAAAACTTCGGGACCGACATTGATTTGTCCGCCTAATTTTGCGCGGGCTTCGGTAACCGCCTGCAGTGTTTCGCGCTCGTGCGAGGCATAACCTTTAACCACTTCCACCAGATTTGGAATTAAGTCAGCACGACGCTGATAGACATTTTCCACCTGGGCCCATTTCTGATTGACCTCTTCTTCGAGATTAACAAAATTATTATAAGTGTTTTTAAAGAAAGAATAAGCGCTGAAGGCAATGATTACCAGTATAACCACTGCCACGATAATTCCGATCAGACATCCTCGTTTCATAAGTCACCTTCCGAATAATTAATTATTTATAGAACATAGCAGCCAGATAACCAACCACCTGGCTCTTTTCACCCGTAACATCCCCGGAGTTGCGATACAGCAAAACCTTTGATCGCTTCGCGCCCAGATTTCGTGAAACGCGCATGGTTACCAGCACCGGACCGCCGCCGCACATTTCGCAAACATTGTCCTGCAAATCCGCGGCCAGTTTCTGCTCATCAAAATTGGCAATGGATTCATGGACCACCTTATCGAGCAGCGACGCTTTATCATAGCCGTAAAAATGGGACAGATCGGTACTGGCTACGACCAGCGCTTTCTTCCCCGCCAGAATTTTACTAAGGGCATCGGATAAGACATCGACATTGGCTTCATCCTGATTGCCCATAACGATCGGCAGCAGGTTAAAGCTGCCGAGGACATGCTGTAAAAAGGGCAGTTGGACTTCGAGGGCATGCTCGTCGATATCATGTCCCAAATCGGAATGCACGATATTGGGATGTGCCGCGGCCAGTTCCGCCGCCAGTTTCTTATCCACGGGAATATCCCCCAGGGGGGTTCGGTAGAAATCGCCGTCATAAACGGAAATTTCTTCAAAGTAGACCCGGTGACTGGGCGCGATAACCGCAATCACCTCATATTCGCGGTCGATAATCTGACGATAGGCGCGGGCGGCGACACCGCCGGAATACATATAGCCGGCATGGGGCGCAACGAGTCCGTAGATCTCCGTTACGATATCGACCTGCGGCGAATTCTCCAGGAAAACAGCGACCTCGCGTTCCAGCGTGTTCTTATCGCCTGAATAGAACATGCCGGCAACCGCTGAATCTCTGATTTTACTTTGTGCCATGTATGATAACCTGATTATTTTACATACTGTTATTACGTCGTCGGACATACATTTTAATTGATAATTGCCTCTTATGCAAGACTCGGCATAAAAATTTACAGGTTATCCTCCGTATTTGCAGATGAGGGTTAATTGTTTTGCCGGAAGTTGAAAGTTTACGAAAGAAGGCTAAGGCTGAAGCTTAGGTTGCGAAAATCAGCATGGAACAAATAGATTCATTACAATAATTTGTTCTCCAATAAATTTTAATTTGCGGACGGGTGTTAATTTAAAATTTACCCCTATTACTTTTAAAGTTAATATGAAACATCCATGATTTTGTAAACACACAAAGGCATGATTAAACAGACCCCCCACCCCTTCGCCCCTCCCCCGATGAATCGGGGGAGGGGTTG
>CAYXRA010000258.1:0-5323 GCA_964467525.1 uncultured Calditrichaceae bacterium | reverse complement strand
TTCATTTGCTAATCAGGCCGGCGAAAGCGATATGCTTTATCGATTGTTTGGGTTGATTTCCGGGATAATTATTCTGGGATTATTAAGCAGAAGCAAGATTCTTGACCGCACCATGAACAAAATCATCCGCAGGGCGCTCGATCGCTGGACCAATCTTGATGTAAGGGATTATGAAAATCTGCTAAAACTATCTGAGGATTATACGGTCACCGAGATTAAAATCGATAAAGAGGACTGGCTTAATAAAAAGCGCATCAGGGAATGCAGACTGCGGGATGAGGGTATCAATATTCTGGGCATTTACAGAAAAGACGACCATTATGTAGGCGTTCCCAGGGGAGATACAAAAATCTACGAAGGCGATACGCTCGTACTCTATGCTCAGGAAAGCACTTTGGCTAACCTTGATAAACGGCGTAAGGGAGGATCCGGCGACCGGTCACACCGGGCAGAAGTCCGTAAACAAAAAGATCAGATGAAAGAGCAGGACAAAAAAGAAAAAAAATATGAACAGGAACAAGAAGAACAAAAAGCAAGTAAATAATCATTATCCGTTATTAATCAATTGATTTAAGGAAATTTCCGATGTTAGAAACATTTTTTCGTACAAACTGGCTTCAACTACTGGCCATCGGACAGGTGCTCCTTGCAATGTTTTTGGGTTCCTTAATCGGTTTCAACCGGGAATTTTCGGGAAAGCCCGCCGGTTTGAGAACGCACATGCTGGTGGCCGGCGCAGCGGCACTGATCGTCAAACTGGCCACAATCGCCTCGCTTCAGTTCAGTGAGGTTGTTGGCCCGGAAACGCTGCGTTTTGATCCAATCCGGATTTTTGTAGCCGTCGTAACAGGCATCAGTTTTCTCGGGGCCGGCACAATTATACGTCAGGGCGACCGGAATCGCGTGGAAGGCCTCACTACAGCAGCTTCGCTTTTGTTTGCAGCGGTTATCGGTATGGGCGTTGCTTTCTCACAGTATTTACTCTCCATTGCCCTGACACTGATGGCCGTCCTGGTTTTATGGACATTCGGCAATATCGAAAAACGGTTGAAAAAATAAAAAATCAAACTCTTTAATTAATTGTATCACCAACAAAAAGGAGAATCTTATGGCAGACCGTAAAGATTATATCGACAAAATGGCAAAACAGTTAAAATCCTGGGATGACGAAATCGTTAAATATCAGGAAAAAGTTGCCAATACCAATGTGGATGTTAGGCAGAAATATCAGGAAGAGCTTGACAAATTAAAAGACCGCCGGAAAGAGCTTCAAAAGCGGTTGGACGATTTAAGGGATTCCAGTGACAGCGCCTGGAAGGAAATCAAAAAAGGCATGGATAAAAGCTGGGATGAGCTTACGAAAGGCCTGAAAAAGGCCCGCTCGAAATTCTAATCCCCATTTAAACACCTTGTGTAAGAGCGCACGCCAGGTGGCGCTCTTACACAATTTTTAACATTAAAAATAAAATAATGTCAGCAGTCTGTTCATGTTCGATCAACTCAGGAAAAACTGGGATCAGTTTTTAAACAGTAAGCCCGGCCAGCGGTTCCGGGAGAGATACTACCGCCGCTCAGAGCGCAAAGCCGAAAGTACCTTATTGAAAAAAATACTGATCGTAATAACAGGTACTATAATTATACTGACAGGCGTTGTATTGTGGTTCATCCCTGGTCCCGGCTGGCTGACCATTTTCCTGGGCGCCGCTTTAATCGCCGGTGAATTTTTACTGGTGGCCAAGTTTCTTGATTTCACCGAATTAAAAATACGAATATTTATAGCCTGAAAAATTCATCAGGCAAAGTGTTAAAAAACTTAAAATTAAAAATAATTGTTCGTTATCAATTTAAAACTGAGTTTTTTGCGATGACTTTCATAAGTTATTAATTCTTTGTGCCTTATCCCGAGGGGATCCCTTTGGGAGCGTCTTTGCGCGAGAAGTTTATGAATGATCCAGGATAGAAAAGTTAAAACAAGGAAAAGAATAAATACTACAAATTATGAACAACTTATCTGAAAAAAATCAGTGGTATTTAGGTATAACCGTCACTATTCTGATATTCGGCGCCCTGAAAGTAACACAGCCGGTTTCAATGCCTGCAATATTTGCCCTGTTTCTTGTAATTTTAGCATGGCCCCTGCAGCTAAAACTTGAAAAACATATTCCGGGCTGGCTGGCATTTATCGCTACCTTTTTTATTTTTTTACTGATACTGGCTTTTTTTACCACTGCTTTGGCCATCAGTGGAAATATTATCGCAGAGAAAATACCTGAATACGCACAGCGGATAGATGCAAATATCGATGACATCCGCGGATGGGCACAGGCAAATGGCTTGCCCCTTTTTAAAAATATCAGCGGTGATTCGCTTGCGGGGATATTTAACGTAATCCGGCAGGGCTTCCTGGGGGTTTATTCATTTATTTCATTCACGAGCCTTGTCCTTGTTATTTTATTATTCGGACTGTATGAGATATTTAAATTCAGGGATAAACTGGATTTTTATTTCAACGCTGATAAAAGTGAAAAAATTTTGAATCGCTTTAACAAAATAGCCGAACAGTTCCAGAGGTATATTAAAGCAAAGACGCTTATCAGTGGTTTAACCGGAATATTCGTAGGCGTATTTTCTGCAATTTTCGGGCTGGACTTTGCTTTCATCTGGGGATTAACGGCATTTCTGCTTAACTATATTCCATCGCTGGGATCGATTATTGCAACGGTATTAATTTCAATTTTTGCTTTTTTTCAATTTGTAAATATTGGCAATGCCCTTTTAACCTTTCTTGTAATCGGAGGCATTCAACTTTTCTTTGGAAACTGGCTGGAACCACGACTTCAGGGCGCATATCTTTCCATGTCGCCGCTTGTGGTTATTCTGTCCGTCATTTTCTGGGGCTGGTTGTGGGGAATTCCCGGCGCTTTACTGGGTGTGCCTTTAACCATTGGCATTATCAATGCCCTGGAAAATTTCAAGGAAACCCGCTATATCGCGGCATTTCTGGCCGACGTTCCAAAAGAAAAACCTGAAAAAAACAGATAAAATCGAAATCATGAGCCCACTATTCCAAATTTATTCTGCAAGGCAGAATAAATTTCAAAGTATTAACTTTATTTTTTACCTAAAATATGAATACCAACAATCTATCTTTTTAAAATTAAGGAGGAAATATGCAGAAATCTATTTCCCGGCAATGTACGTATTCGGAATTAGTAAAGCCTCATTTGAAATCGCTGGAAAATACGGCAAATCGAATCGCAAAAAACAGAGAGGAAGCCGAAGATTTATTGCAGGAAACGCTTTACTTATCGTATCGATCCTTCTATCAGTTTAAGAGAAATACAAATTTCAGAGCCTGGATATTCCGAATCTTAATTAACCTGTACATTACCAATTATAAGAAAATGCAGCGTCGCCCCCGCAATTTAAGCTTCGAAGATACAAAAGTATATTACCTATACAAAAACCGCGAAAACAAAAGGGATAATCTCGATATGTTTTCTTCAGAACTGATCTTCGAGGATTTCAATGATACATTGAGCGCCGCCCTGCAACGATTGCCGAAGATATACAGAACCGTCGTTCTGTTGCGCGATGTGGATCAATATAACTATAAGGAAATATCCGAAATCGCCAACATTCCTATCGGTACTGTAATGTCACGACTGCACCGCGCCAGAAACATGTTGCGGGAAACTTTGAAAAAGTACGCCCTTAAGCGGGGATATGCAATGAAGAATATGTTTAACCAAAACTAAAAGACAGGTTGAGTGTTTATGTTTCAGGACAGAAACGAAGCAGGCAAAGAATTAGGGCATGCCCTGCAGAAATATAAAGGTGAAGGCACCATGGTACTGGCAATCCCCAGGGGGGGTGTGGAAATCGGCGATCAGGTTTCCCGGGCACTTGAAGCACCTTTGTCATTGCTTGTTACCCGGAAACTACCCTTTCCGGACAACCCTGAATCCGGATTCGGCGCCATTGCCGAAGACGGCAGTACCTTTATCTTTGATGAGGCAGACTACTGGCTGAAGGAAGATACCATTAAGAATATAATTAACGAGCAGAAAAAAGAAGTCCGGCGGCGAATAGAAAATCTGAGAATGGGAAAGCCGTTGCCTGAAATAAGAGGTTCCACGGTAATTCTTGTGGACGACGGCATTGCGATGGGTTCTACAATGCGTGCTTCGATCAAATTAGTTCAAAACAGACAGGCTAAAAGAATTATCGTGGGCGCTCCGGTATCTTCCCCTGAGCGGAAGGATGAAATGCAGGATTTGGCAGATGAGGTTATAATCCTGGAAACACCCGCCGATTTCAGAGCCGTGGCTCAGGTATATCGTAACTGGTATGATTTGTCCGATGAAGAGGTAAATTATGTATTGGAAAATTCACAATGGTTTAAATAGCAATTAAATATAAAAGGAGTATTAGATGCAGGTACCTTTAGAAGTTTCATTCAGAGATGTAAAGAAAACGCCCGATTTGGACAGTCTTATCGAAGAAAAGACAGCAAAACTGGAAAAAGTGTGTAATCATATGACCAGTTGCCGGGTTGCTGTTGAAAAACCGCAAAAGCACATCCGGACAGGTAGTCCTTACAGGGTAAGAATAGAGATCAATGTGCCGCCGACCCATAAGGTTATTGTAAAGCGTGAACCAGGAGATGGTGAAATGCACGACGAAATCGGCACGGTGCTAAGGGATGCCTTTGATGCGGCACGACGACAACTCAAGGATCTCGTAGAACAGCAGCAAGGCGAAGTAAAAACACATCCCATGCAGGAAGCACAGGCCGTTGTTGCAAAAATATTCAGAGACGAAGGTTATGGTTTTCTGAAAACCATCAACGACCGGGAGGTTTATTTCCATAAAAACAGTGTACTGAAAAACGATTTTGACCGCCTGGAAATCGGAACCGGCGTACGCTATATCGAAGAAACGGGAGAAAAAGGTCCCCAGGCCACATCGGTTTTTATTGTTGACAAACCGGGTTCCCGAATCTGAGCAACCGGTTTCTTAATTATAGTAGTAGTCTGAATGCAATTATTTTTTTCTCTAATCCGGTACAGGCTGGAATCCATCTGATCCACCGGTCTTTCCCTATTGGTGAGAATCAGGAATTCCCCTACAGTGAAGGCATAATGTTGTCGGAGCAGAAAGATCCCGTACGGATTTGATTATTCAAACATGGAAAGTCGGGTTTAACACCGGAATAACCGGGCATTAGATTCTTACTTGCGAAATCTGAGAGTGTATCTCTGACTTTGCCAAATCCCCCTCCCCTGTATCCCCTCCCCCGCTCGCGGGGGAGGGGAAGCAA
>CAYXRA010000257.1:0-5508 GCA_964467525.1 uncultured Calditrichaceae bacterium | reverse complement strand
TTTTTATAATAAAAAAAATAAATATTTCTCGCAAATCTTTTTTTTTTTGAATTTAGCAAAGGTTCCGGCAGCGAAACAGGAATGGCAAAAGTTCGGATTACCGCGTACTGATCGGGAATAATAAATCTACAAATTCAGCCAGTAGTTTACTTTGACCATCAAAATATTATCAGGCTGCGTATCGCCAAGGCGGTAAAGGGATTTACGGAATTGAAAATCACCGATGGTCTCGGCGTGGCGGCGGCTTTGCGTCCAAACCAGATAAAAGGTTGAACCGGGCCGGTACTCCCAGCGCAGCACAACATTAGCGCGCAGCGATTTAAAGTTGAAATCAGGGTCACTGAAGCTATACGGTTCGGCGATGCCTGCGGGTCCGTCCGGATCGACGGTGTAGGTTTCATCCTGTTTTTCTATGGTCGAACCGCCTTGTCCGAATATATTAAAGTCATAACTTTTCGGCCGATCCAGCGCTTTAAAATTCGTATAATCGCCGGATGAGATTAACGGCTGAAAATAACCCTGCAAACTTAAACGCGGCGTAAACGTCCAGTTCAGCCTGATGCCTGCGGATATTTCCGTTTGCGACAGCTCGCCAAACAGGTAGCGCCGGCCGTAGGTCTTTTTCGCCGCCGGATCATCCCAGGCATCGACCCACTGGGCAAATTCCCTGTTCCAGGTGATTTCCGGTTCAAGCTCAAGGCTCAGATTGGTGAGGGGCTTCCACTGCAAATCGATTTCAAGTCCGCGCGACCATTCATCCTCGTTCCGTGTATATCCGAATGATGACAATCCGATTACGATCTGTTTTCTTCTGTCGCTGTGGAACCAGAAATTTGCCTCCAGGCCGGGCAGATTTTTTGTAAGCGGCCCACCGCGGGTTTTCCGGCTATCAAGCGTTTCCGGATTATAGGCAAACATGGCTTCCAGAGAATAATAATTCAGAAATTTTATCCAGCCGATAAAGAACGCTCCGGCCCAGGTGAGATTATAATCAAAATCAGCGCTGGCAAACAGTGCGGATACCATCCCGGTTTCACGATAGTATTTTGTCGGTTTGTTCCATTGATAACCGGCAGTAAAATGACCGTTTATCTTATCCGCATGCCAGAGAAATCCTGCGTCATTTACATCAAAACCCGGATCGATAAAGCCCAATGCCGAGTTCAGTAGCAAACTGCCTTTTTGTTTGTTAAGCATTACCCGCCCCGCATAGCCGGTAAGCGAGGTGGCGCTGCTATCCACTGAAATGTGTCCGGCATCAGGCCGCTGAAAGTAGTGGCGGGAACTGCGCTGCAGGTCGGTCATGCGTTTTTCATTGCCTTTTACATGACTGGCGCCGCCCCAGCCGGTTAGCACCCAGATTTTATCTTTGTCGAGAAATGTCCAGCCATCGAGTCCAAATACATAGGAAGCGCTGTTCATCTGATCGCGCAGACGATCATCCTTAAAATCGCGATCGGTTACCGTTGAGATAATGCCCAGACCCTGGCGGCCATCATCAAACTCTTTCTGGGCGCGCAAGACGCCATAGTAAGTCCTGGGCTCAACCTCCCGTTCAAACTGCCGGCCGGCGCTCTGCACATCGGCATATTCGCGGGCGGTTAAGGCGTGAATGGCGCCGATATTCCAGTTACCGGCTACTTTTCCGGTCAGTTTGGTTGCACCCAGAATATTCGTGCCGTCCGGAACGCTGGCGTAATCATGGTCGGGCAGATTGCCTCCGGGCGCCCGGCCGATGCGGCGGCTGTAAAAGAAATCGGGACTCCCCCAGTTAAATCCCATGAAATTATTCGAACCGCCGCGACCGAACCGGAAAATATTTTCACCTTCGATAAAGAAAGGACGCTTTTCCTGGTAAAAGGTCTCCACATCGCTGAGATTGACAACCGCCGGATCCACTTCCACCTGGCCAAAATCGGGACTTATGGTTGCATCGAGGGTCAGATTGTTGCCTATGCCCAGTTTGAAATCCGCGCCAATAGCCGGCAGGTAACGGGAACCATCGTTAAAGGGATCGCCGTCGGCAGTCTGCAGATACTCGGCTTTGGTTCTGAAATAGGGCAAGGCTTCGATATTACGCGACGGATTGATGTTTTCAATGCCCACAAGAAGGGGGAAACGCGAAACGAATCCGCTGCCGTTCTTTGGCGTAAATACCACAAAGTCTTCTTCATTATGTCGCGAGATGATGCGGATAAAGTTGATTCCCCAGGTGTATTTATTCTTTTTGTGAAAACGCAGTTGTGAATAAGGAATGCGCATTTCCGCCGTCCATCCCTGTTCGGTGATTTGCACCTCGCCTTCCCAGACGCCGTCCCAGGCATCGTCATCCCAGTCATCATTCATCAGCACGCCGTCGTACAGGGTGCCGCCGGCACTCAGGCCGAAGTAGTAACCGCTGCGCCGGTCCAGATAGGGATCGATGAAGACGCCGAATCCGTCGGACTCGATATTCTGATCTCTGCGACCGAGCAGTCTTACAATGGAATCCGGGGCGCTGTCATACAGCTTTGCGCCGATATAAAGCGCCGTCTCATCATAAGCAACGATAACTTCTGTAAGCTGCGAAGGCCGGCCGCCCTCAACTGGTTCGCGCTGGGTGAAATTTGTGATGCCCTGGTGCCGGCTCCATACCGGCTCATTCAACAAGCCGTCGACGGAAATCGGCTGCGCAGCCCTGATCGCTTTAATTGTATCGGTATTGGTTATATTTGTTGTTTGTCCGTTCGTCAACTGAATTAGTAATAAAATAACTGCAAAAGACAAATAATATATTTTCATAATGTATCCGTATTCATGTTATGATTATTTGAAGCAGATTGTTTAAACGGTTCCTAAACAACTCACTTTATTTTTGGATCATAAAATGGATGCGAATCCTTCAGTATATCGTAATTTAAATTCTTGAGTTGACAGAATTTTACGATAAACCCTACCCGCAAGCAAGTTTAAGGATTACGGAATTGATATCTTCATTCATGACGAAATTAACAGAAAAAAGTTTACAAAAAACTTTCTTTTTTCTTATGCCGGATTGAAATTAAACTTGCAAAATGAACTTATGTTCATTAAACTTTTCAGCACAAAATGAACAAATGTTCATTATAATATGCTTATGCATTGCCCTTAGAGAACATGAAGTGATTGTGAAGAGAATGATTCATGCAGTAAAGTGGATGGTTCAATTTCAAGAGGAATCAAAAATGTCCGGTTTGTTTAAACCGAAAAGACGTTGGCTGCTAAGAGCTGATTCACTGCTATTAAAAATTGTAATGTACTGAAAAAAATAAGCATCAAAGCATCAGGTTGATTTATTCCGGGTGCGTAATCAACCGGCGGAGTGCGGGTGGCTTGTTCCGGCTCCGTTCGGATCATTTAAAAAGATAATCGTAATCGATTAGGAGGGTATTTCATGTTCAGAAAATATGCATTATTGATAGTTTTTATATTTTCCGCGCAGTTATTCGCGCAGGTGCTCGGCGCGTGCGGCGAAAACGACGGATCGGAAGCAGGAAAGATAGCCGTAGAGCAGAAGCATGATGGGGGTGATCTGGCCGTACAGCCGGTGCCCCTACGTAATTATCTAAAAGGTATTGGTGAGCATCGCCAAGACGATCTGTTTGTACAGCCGGTGCCCCTGCCCGGACAGCCGGCAATCGATTTTAAACTGCCGGCCGTTGTCGGTGATGAAATTAAGAATATTAAGTTATCGGATTACAACGGGAAATGGCGCGTGCTGTGCTTTTTCCCCGCGGCTTTTACCTTTGTCTGACCGACTGAATTGTCCGCAGTTGCGGCAAGATACGATGAACTTAAAAAATTAAATGTCGAAGTCATTGCGGTAAGCACGGATACCCATTTTTCGCACTGGATGTGGAAAAAGACTTCGCCAACCGTTAAAAACGTTGAATATCCGATCGCCGGTGATCCCAGCGGCGCGGTTTCGCGGGCCTACGGCGTCTGGCAGCCCGATAACGGCCTGAACCAGCGCGGACGTTTTATCATCAATCCCCAGGGTAAAATTATGGGCGTTGAAATTCTGACCGGGCCTGTTGGACGCAATACCGATGAGCTGATTCGTCAGATCAAAGCAATGCAGGAAGTGGCTAAAAATCCCGGAAAAGCCGCCCCGGCAGGATGGCAACCAGGCGATAAACTGATCGGTACCGGTAAAGAATTTATCGGTGAATACTAATCGCATCCAACCTCTGACTTACGGCAGAGGTTTTACAGAAAGTTGCGAAGTCGCGAACAATGAATAAAGAAGATGTAATCAATATCATCAAAGATATTGAACATCCGGAAATTGCCGTTAATCCGGTTGAGCCGGGCATGGTGGCCGATCTAAATGTTAAATGTAGTATGATTAGAGTTACCCTATCCCTGCCGGATTCCGATGCACATGCGCAGGTACTGTGGGTTATTGAGCAAAGTATCAGCCGGATGGGCCGTATCTGAGGCATGCATTCATATTTGCATCAGTAATTTTTTAATAATTAAAATGCGGGGTTGAAATGTCTGATCCAATAAAATTAGGAATTATCATCTGCGACCGCTATCGCAGTTGCGCCGGGGGAAAATGCTTGCGGGCGCTTAAACAGCGCGAAGGTGCATTTGAGCGGTATCAAAACCGGGAGGTAGAGCTGGTCGGTTATACCACCTGTGAAGGGTGTCCCGGCGGTAATATTGAGTATGCACCCGAAGAAATGAAGAAAAACGGCGCCGAAGTAATTCATTTTGCCACCGGTCTGCTGGTCGGTTATCCGCCCTGTCCCTATATCACACACTTCAGGAATTTTATCGAAAACAAATACGGATTGCAGGTTGTGACGGGGACCCATCCTATACCGGAAAAGTATTATTTAACACACGAAAAATTAGGAACCTGGCAGTCGGCGGAATGGCAGGCGTTGATTGAGCCGGTGGTAAATAGCAGGGAAGTGCGACTGGCCTATGATTAAAAAAACAGCGCCATGCAGGTTAAAATAATTGACTGAAAGGAAGGATTATCACTTGAAATTAACCATCATCTATGACAATACTTCCGCCGATAAACGTCTGAAGGCTGACTGGGGTTTTGCCGCCCTGGTTGAGGCACATGGAAAAAGCATTCTCTTCGATACCGGGGCGAACGGAAAAATTTTACTGGATAATATGCAGGTTCTCAATATTGACCCGGCCTTAGTCAGCGATGTGTTCATCTCACACAATCATTTTGATCACACAGGCGGGTTGTCGCATTTTCTGAATGAAAATAATGATGTGGCGGTGCATACCCCGCCCTCATTCCGCGGCGTCAAATATGCCAGGGAAGTGATTGAATATCCCGGTCCTAAGCAGATTTATCCGGGTTTGTACACCACGGGTGAACTGGACCGGATTGAGCAGTCACTGCTAATTAAAACGAAAAAGGGATTAATGATCGTGGCCGGCTGTTCCCATCCGGATATGCGGAAAATTTTAAAATTTGCAGGACAATTCGGAAAAGTGTACGGGATAATCGGCGGA
>CAYXRA010000256.1:0-5604 GCA_964467525.1 uncultured Calditrichaceae bacterium | reverse complement strand
CATTGATTCAATAATATCCTGTCGCTGGCGCAGTTTTTCTCTGATTCGATGGTTACCTGTTTTTTCGCATCACGGCTAAATTATTTTCGCCTTCGGTTCTGGCAATAATCACCGTACCGCTGCTGTCGCTCCAGACATTCACTGCCGTACGCATCATATCCAGAATCCGGTCAACGGCTAAAATTAAACCGATGCCTTCCAGCGGCAGACCCACCGCGCGTAAAATAATGGTTATCATCACCAGTCCGGCCATGGGAATGCCGGCGGCGCCGATACTGGCTAAAAGCGCGGTAATCACAACAATAAACTGCTGACCGAAAGATAGATCGAAACCGTAAACCTGGGCGATAAACATCGCCGCCACACATTCATAAAGCGCCGTGCCGTCCATATTGATCGTGGCGCCCAGCGGCAGGACAAAACTGCTCACTTTGTTGGACGCCCCGGCATTGTTCTCCACGCAATCGATGGTCAGCGGGAGGGTTGCCGAAGAGGATGAAGTGGAAAATGCAGTCAGCAGGGCCGCGGACATGGCCTTGAAATGGGCCAGCGGTGAGATGCCGCCGACAATGTACAGGAGCAGGGGCAGCGTAATAATTGCATGAAAAAGCAGCGCGCTGATTACCGTAAGCATGTACGTTGCCAGGGGCACGAAAACATCAACGCCGGTTTCGGCGACGATTTTGGCAATCAGGGCAAAAATACCCAGCGGGGCAAACAGTATAATAAAATGAGTTAAACGCATCATTACTTCGAATATGGCCTGGAAGAAGTCGCTGAGCTTCGACTGATAGGGCTCGGGCGTGCGGGTGATAAAAAAACCGAAAATCAGTGAAAAGAATATCGTCGGCAGAATGTCGCCCTGCACCATCGCTTCGAGCGGATTGGTGGGGATGATCCCGATCAGCGTGTCGCCCAGTTTGTCAACATTGGCCGATAAACCTTCCGGCAGGCCTTCCTCACCAAGACTCAGCACCGAACCGACGCCGGGTTGAATGAGATTGACCATGAATAACCCCGTTATGATGGCCAGCAGACTGCTGGCGATATAATAGGTAAAGGTCTTAAGACTCATGCGTCCGAAATTCTCAGCGCTGCCAATATTGGTGACCCCGGAGATAATCGATGAAACGATTAACGGTACGATAATCATGCGCAGGGCGCGCAGGAAAACATCACCAAGCACAGATACGTTTGTGATGATAAAATCTTCGAATCCGAAATAACGGGCAATAAAGGCAAACAGAATCCCTGCGATCAGGGCGATCAGAATTTGCCAGTGTAATTTTAACTTCATAAATGCTCTCGATTCTGGTTGGAGTTTGTCGGAATAAAACCAGCCCTAATATAGAGTATAGGCTTTTATCAATCAAACACAGATTTATGCACTTGAGCAAAACTTTACTTAATCCATAAATACCGTTAAATTAATTGCTTCTCAGAAAGTTGAACCGATTTAAAACAGGAGCTTATTTGATGCGTACTACTTTGGTTTTGTTTTCAATCATTATTTTTATCGTAGCATCCTGCACGGATCAGTCAGAAACGCCGGTTGTCAGCGGAGAAATCAAGGGTGCAAATCACAAAACGCCGCCCCTGGGCCATGTGTTTGCTGTTCCCCTTGGTGAAAATCCCTTTGCCGCAGAGCAGAAGGTCGCCATCGCGGATGACGGCGGTTTCGAAATTCAGTTACCTAAGGCCCGCTACTGGGAATTAATGATAACGGCGGTTAATCATAATCCGCTGCGTTTTCCGATCATCACAAAAAACAGATCAGGCGATATCACGGTGAATATTAAACTGGAAGCAATCCCCTACCGTGATGATTTTTCAAATGTTAAAATTATCGGCGACTGGAATAATTTTGCCTTCGAAACGGCCGAGCCGATGCAGCAGCAGGATGACGGATCATTTTTGTATACAATCGAATCGGATCGTGATTCGGTCGGCTATCAATTGATTAATATTGCAGAGGGGGTGCGCAGCGTTAACGGCACGATGGCCGATGTCTATCGTTTCGACGGCGGCGGTGATTACATTTCAATCATAAAGCCAAAAGAAGGCATAACCGAAATAATTTTTAATCCGGATAAAATAATGCAGAACAGTGAGGCACCGGAAATCGCCTTTAACACCAGAAATCTTCATTTAATGAAATTTGTTGATCTGGCCCGGCAGACGGAAATGGAAAAGGAAAGAGCGCAGCAAGCCATGGAAGCGTTTCTTCGTGTGAACAACAATCCGGAAATGTTCAGATTGCAAAATGAGGCTATGGCCGGGAACTATGTCACCAATCTGTTTAACAGCGATAGTGAGCTGCTCGCCAAATATGTGGCAATCAATTTATCCGAATTTATGTATTTCAATATTTTGCTTTCTCAGCGGACAGTTGAACGGATGGTGGAACTGCTTCCTCTGGATGATCCGATGTGGAATGTTAAACCCTATACCATTGTTGCACTGTACAAGAGCGCCATGAATAATGAAAAAGGGATGGAATATCTTGAAGAAAATCTGGATGAAATCAAAGCCCGCAAGGCGCGTTCCTTTGTCATGCTGCAGTTGGCCCTGGAGGCAAAACAGGCCGGTGATGCTGAACGCTATAACAGCTATTTATCGCAGCTTAAAAGCGACTACCGCGATATTGAACAGGTGGATGTTTACGTCAGCCAGATGGAAGGGGATAAGTAGAATTTTGAATTGACGGACATTTTGTGGATATTGCCTGTGAGTGCAGGAGGTCATCAATTGGTTGAATTAAGGCAATACAAATCACAGTGACGACAGATTCCCGATTCACTGCCACAAAGCATCCGCTTTTAGGCGTTTTCGGGAATGACAACGGTTGCTTTCAGGATACTTATACAACCGACTGAGGTCAGAGCTTATAAAATAAGCATATTAATTAAATCAGTTAATTAGTGCAAACGGCAGAAGTTCATGAAAATACTCATCACCCTTTCAATCTTGTTTATCGTACTGTTCTCGGCGATGCTGGTGACGGCCATCCTGATTGGCGCGGAAAACGAATTTACCGCCGAAGTCAATATCGCCGCCCCGGAAGCGGTGATTCAGAACAGACTGCTGGATTTTGACGGTTACAGTAACTGGAGTCGGAGTACTGAATCAAGCGTGCTGATAAATGACGGCAACAACCGGACAGTGATTTACCGGTTTAACGATCACCGGATTGCCGTAAGCGAACGGATTGTATATGAAGCACGAAAAAATCAGATCGTTTTTTTGCAGGATCGGCCTGCGAAAAATACGGTAATCAGCGACCTGTCGCATGCGTTTATGTGGCAGCCCCTGCAGGACGGCAGTACTGCCGTAGTCTGGCATGTGCGCTACAAAATTAAGCCATTTTCCAGTCGACTGGTCCATTTCCTGTTTTATCAGGATACCGTCGAACAATTCATACAAAGATTCTTATCCGATTTAAAAGCGAGTATCATTTTGTAATACTCAAATGATTACCATAGGAGAGGCAATCCTTGGAAATACCACTATTAGATGATATTGTTGTTATTTTTGGCCTGGCAATCGTTGTTACTTACATTTGTCACCGCCTGCACATTCCGGTGATCGTCGGCTTTTTAATCACCGGGGCCATCGCCGGACCCTACGGACTGTCATTCGTCGGCGCCGTACACGAAGTGGAAGTGATGGCTGAAATCGGGGTTATCCTGCTCTTGTTTTCCATCGGCCTGGAATTTTCGGTAAAGCATCTGCTGCAAATCCGGCGCGCTGTTCTGTTGGGCGGCACCTGGCAGGTTTTATTTACTTTTCTGATTGCCCTCGGCATCGCTCTGTTTTTTGAACTTCCGCTGAATAAGGCCATCTTCATCGGATTTCTGGCTGCCCTGAGCAGTACGGCCATTGTGCTCAGTCAATTGCAGAGCAGCCGGCAGATGGACAGTCCCCACGGACGCACCACTCTGGGCATTCTGATTTTTCAGGATGTGATCATCGTTCCGATGATGATTGTCACCCCCTTTCTGGCCGATGCCGGAAACTTCAACTGGCAGTCAGGCGGGATTCTGATCCTGAAAATATTTTTACTGATGGCGCTGATCTATGTCAGCAGCAAATGGATTATTCCGCGCGTTTTCTATCAGATTGCCCGTACGCGTAACCGGGAAATTTTTCTGCTGAGCATTGTTTTCATCGCCTTCGGCATTGCCTGGGTGACCTCTACAATCGGCCTGTCCCTGGCATTGGGGGCTTTTATCGCCGGACTCATCATTGCCGAATCGGAATACAGCCATAATGCCATTTCCCATATTCTGCCGTTTCGTGATATTTTCCTCAGTTTCTTTTTCGTTTCGATCGGCATGCTGCTCAATCCCGCCACACTGCTGAATGCTTATCCCTACGTACTGGGATTCCTAAGTCTGGTTATTGTGGTCAAATTTTTTACAGCCGGCGGAGCGGCGCTGCTTCTGGGTTATCCTTTGCGTACGGCGCTGTTAGTTGGATTGTCGCTGGCTCAGATCGGCGAGTTTTCTTTCATTCTTGCAAAAAGCGGTTATACGTTCGATCTGCTGTCACCCGAAGCCTACCAGTTGTTTCTGGCGGTAACCGTGCTTGCCATGCTGCTGACGCCCTTTATCATGCAACTGGGCCGATACGCCGAAAAACTGACCGGACTGCTGCCCCTGCCGGGATTGAAAAAATCTGCGGATAGCGGGGAAGATAAACCGCCGCAGCGCAGGGATCATTTAATTATTATCGGTTTCGGACTGAACGGGCGCAACCTGGCCCATGCCGCCAAAGTAGCACATATTCCTTACGTAATCGTCGATCTCAATCCGGAAACGGTGCGTAAAGAGAAGGGAAACGGCGAACCGATTTATTTCGGCGATGCCGGATCGCCGGCAGTGCTGACCGAGCTGGGTGTGGAACAGGCTCAGGTGCTGGTAGTGGCTGTTCCCGATATCGTTGCCACGCGGCGTATTGTTTTTCTGGCCAAGCTGGCCAATCCCGATATTCACATCGTTTGCCGCACCCGTTTTACCAGTGAAATCGAAGCCCTGCGCGAACTGGGCGCCGATGAGATTATTGCCGAGGAGTTCGAATCGGCCATCGAAATTTTCAGCCGGGTTTTGAACCGTTACGACATTCCCGCCGAGCAGGTCAGCGCTCTGACCAATGAAGTGCGCAGCGAGCATTACCAGGATATGGTCACCGATCAGTGGGCCTGCGCCGATATTAGTGAGCTGGATGTCCCTGCCGTACAACTGAAGCGGGTGAAGATCACGGAAACGTCGCCGCTGGCAGGTAAAACCCTGCAGACGATGCAAATAAAGGAAAATTATAATATTCTGCTTCTGGCACTGATCCGTAACGACCGGGCGCGCTCACAATTTCCCATGACTGAAAAACTGGCCGCGGGCGATGAGCTGGTGCTTTTGGGTAATCAGGAAAATTTAAACCGCTTTGTCGAGGACTATCATTTAGCCGTGATGTGATTTGGGGAGGACGGGTCGTTTCGTTACCTGCCGTACGGGATTAGGAAAGAACTTTCTTACCAGCAAAATTATAGTTGTTAAAAAATTATTTTTTTGCTTGACATCTGATTTTATGGAGTATATAATTAGTTCG
>CAYXRA010000255.1:0-5621 GCA_964467525.1 uncultured Calditrichaceae bacterium | reverse complement strand
TGTGAATTTCTTGTTTTTTATGGCAGAAATTGCAACGGGGAAAAACATAAATTCCTCTCCGACGGAGGGGTTATGCCGTAAGGAACGCCTTTGGCGGGGGTGGGTTATTCAAACAAGACAATTCCGCTTTATCCATCTTTGGTGAATAGTAATACTTAAATGAATTGGAGGGGGAATCCATGAAATCAAAAACGATACTAATTTTAGGCGCGGGCACCGGGGGCCTAATAGCCGCCAATGAACTGCGGCAAAAACTGCCGCAAACCCATCGCATAATCCTGGTGGAAAAAAATCCGCAGCATGCCTTTGCTCCGTCGTTCCTGTGGCTGATGACCGGCGACCGTAAACCGCATCAGGTAACCAGACCGCTCCAATCTTTGGTAAGACCCGGAATTGAGATCGTCACTGCCGAGGTCACGGGTATGGATACGCAGAATCACACGGTTGAAACAACGCGTCAAAAACTGAATTATGACTATTTGATTATCGCGCTTGGAGCGGATTTAGCTGAAGAGGCATTGCCGGGATTAAGCCGGGCCGCCCATACGTTTTACGAATTTCAGGGCGCCATAGCATTACACGACGCTTTAAATGATTTTAAGGGCGGAAAGGTCGCCGTGGTAATCGCTTCCATGCCCTATAAATGTCCGGGGGCGCCTTATGAGGGCGCGCTGTTAATCGCCGACTTCTTCAGCAAAAAGGGAATCAGGGATAAAATTGAAATGAATCTGATTACGCCCGAACCGCAGCCGTTACCGGTCGCCGGGCCCGCCCTGGGCGTTGCGGTTAAGCAAATGCTGGAAAACAAAGGTATTAAATTCCACCCGGGATACCGGTTAAAAGAGGTGCATCCGGATAAAAGGGAGTTACACTTTGAAAATAACCCGTCTTTTGGATACGATTTGCTTGTAGCCATTCCACCGCACCGCGCTCCGGGCGTCCTGCGACAATCCGGTCTGACAAACGACGCCGGCTGGATTCCGGTCGACCGCGGAAAGCTGACCACAAATCAGCCGGATGTGTATGCTATCGGCGATGTGACGGCCATTCCCATTCCGGGGCGCTGGAAGCCGGAGGCGCCGCTGTCATTGCCCAAGGCCGGTGTATTTGCCCATGGACAGGCGCAGGTAGTTGCCCGGCGAATTGCCGGAGAAATCCGCGGCACAGCGGTTGATGATATTTTCTGCGGCGATGGTTTTTGCATGCTGGAAGCGGGCGAAGATTTGGCCGGTTTTGCCTACGGCGATTTTTTTGCGGCGCCCGCCCCGCAGGTCAATCTGCATAAATTGGGTAAAATCTGGCATATTGGTAAAGTGTTGTTTGAAAGCTGGTGGCTGGCGCCCTATGGCGTGAGGCGTAGCTTATATAAATCAGCATTGAAAATAGGTTCAAAAACAGTTGGGATGCCGGTGGAATTTTAACATCAATCGACGGTAATTGTCGGTGTGTCTCAATTTCATTTCCAACTTAAAAATTAACCGATAAGAAACTTTTGGCTTATTTAATAAAAATATCGATGAAAATTATTTTCCTGCTGTTATCCATTCATTTTCTTTTGCTCTCGGCAACGCCATGCTGTTTTGACGATCCTTTCAGCTTTGAATCGGAGACAGAGAGCACAGCCGGTCACACAGACCATGAAGACGAACAGGGCAGGCAGTGTTCGCCATTTTTTACCTGCGGCTCCTGTTCCGGATTTATATTTTATCCCTATGAACCTATCAACGTATCATCTTCATCTGCAAAATATAGCGCGTTTTACCCTTCTGAAGTAAAACATGATAACTGCGTTCAAATTTGGAAACCTCCCGAACTTTGTTGAAAAAATATGGTACAGTTTTTACGCCTCTTTAAGACAGGAAGCGTAGTGATCGGACTTAAATCAATAAACCTGGGAGATTAACCAAATGAAACGACAATTATTGATCAAATTAAAAATATTACTGTTTATGACATTATTTTTTTCATCCACGCTTTGGGGACAAAATGAATTTAAAGCAATCCTAAAAGATGCCGAAAGCGGGAATCCGCTTGCCGGCGTGAATACCGTTCTGCAAGGCACCGTTTTAGGGGGCAGCGCCGACCGCAACGGGTTGATTAAGATCAGCAATATACCTGACGGTGAACAAATCCTTATCTTTAGTTATATCGGGTATCAAACCAGAAAAGAGACAGTTCATTTTCCTTTGGTGACGGAAGAAATACCGGTCATTTATCTTCAGCCGGAATTGGAAGAGACGGAAGAACTGGTTGTCACGGCGACCCGTTCGAGTCGTGCCATCGCAGATATACCAACCCGGATAGAGCCCATTTCAGGCGAGGAACTAGCGGAAAAAGCAAATATGAAACCGGGTGATATACGTATGCTGCTGAATGAAAGCACCGGTATTCAAACGCAGCAAACTTCGGCAACGTCTTACAATTCCAGCATTCGGATTCAGGGCCTGGATGGAAAATATACCCAGATTCTAAAAGACGGCTTTCCGTTGTACTCTGGTTTCTCCGGCGGATTAAGCTTGCTGCAAATTGTACCCTTGGACTTAAAACAGGTAGAAGTGATCAAAGGCGCCTCGTCAACGCTTTATGGCGGGGGAGCTATTGCCGGGCTGGTCAATCTCGTTTCAAAAGTTCCAACCGACAAACGGGAATTAAGTTTTTTACTGAACGGAACGTCGGCAATGGGATTTGACGGCAGCGCTTTTTATTCGCAAAAATTGAGTCGTTTGGGAACGACTCTTTTCTTGTCCTTTAACTCCGGCGAACCTTATGATCCGGCAGATATCGGGCTAACGGCAATTCCGAAATTTAAACGCTATACCCTGAATCCGAAACTGTATTTATACCTGGATGATACCAAAACCTTTTATGCCGGCCTGAACAGCACTATTGAAGAGAGAACCGGCGGCGATCTTAGATATATCGAAGCACGGGCAGACAGTATTCACTCCTATTTTGAAAAGAATGAAACTTCTCGCTTCAGCACACAACTGGGATTTGATTATAATATCGCCGACTATTCCCAATTATCATTCAAAAACAGTTTCAGTTATTATAATAGATCTATCGAAATTCCGGGTTTTAAATTCTCGGGGATTCAACTTTCTTCTTTCAGCGAAGCAAGCTATCGTTATGACGGTAGAAACAGTGAATGGATTGCCGGGTTGAACCTATGGACGGATCAATTCGAGCAGAACAGGTTCGACACTTTAAGGGTTGTGGATTACAAACATACAACGGTTGGCGCGTTTGTTCAGAACACCTGGAATACATCGGAAAAACTGATCCTGGAAAACGGTTTACGCTTAGATTATCAAAATAAACACGGCCTGTTTTTGCTGCCGCGCGTGTCAGCGCTTCTGAAACTCAAACCTTCTTTAACCCTGCGTCTGGGAGGCGGATTGGGTTATAAAACCCCAACCGTCTTCAATGAGGATGCTGAACGGCTTCAATTTCAAAACGTCTTACCGATTGATGACAGTAAAACCAGGGCGGAGAAATCCATCGGGACGAATTTTGACGTCAATTACAGAACACTGCTTACAGCACAAATCACCTTTAATATTAATACGCTTTTCTTCTATACGAAAGTTAATAATCCGATCAATCTGGTATTTGTGGAAAATGGCTGGTACGAATTTCAGCAGCCGGAAGGATTTATTGATACCCGGGGGATAGAAACCAATCTCAAGCTGACTTACGATGAATATAAGCTCTTTGTGGGTTATACTTTTTCCGGTGCAAGAGAGCATTATAACGGAAATACAACCACTCTGCCCCTGGTCGCGCGACACCGGCTCAATAATGTTTTAGTGTATGAAATCGAAGACCGTTTGCGCATCGGTCTGGAAGCGTATTATTTTAGTCCCCAAAAACTGAGTGACGGCACATCCGGCAACGACTACTGGATATTTGGATTGATGACTGAAAAAATCTGGGATTCCTTTTCAATATTCCTCAATTTTGAGAACTTCCTTGATACCAGACAGACCAGGTTTGGATCAATTTATAGCGGTTCAATATCCAATCCTGAGTTTAAAGATATTTATGCGCCGCTGGACGGATTCGTTATCAATGGCGGCGTGAAAATAAAATTATAACAAATACAATCAGTACAACCGGTTATTCGCTAAAGGGAAAGAGCGGTACTAAATAGATCAATAACTAATAACTGCACCTTAAGATATGGGAAAAGTGTCCGTTTATTGCCGCTGATGACTATTTAAAAGCAATTCTGATAACGGTACTGAATCATGTTTTGGTTTTAATAATTCATGTATTATCCGGGAAACAATTCTCCGGCTAAATAAAGATATAAATGATCCTGGTCAAAATTAAAGAGGTCTGATACGTGAAGAATATTAAAGAAATAATCTTTTTATTTTTCAAATTAGGATTGATTGCTTTCGGCGGTCCGGCCGCGCATATTGCCATGTTTGAAGATGAGGTCATTTCAAAACGTAAATGGATGGACAGGCAGCATTTTCTTGACCTGGTCGGGGCGACGAATTTAATTCCCGGTCCTAACTCCACCGAGATGGCCATCCACTGCGGGTATCAACGCGGCGGCGTTGCCGGAATGTTTGCCGCCGGATTCAGTTTTATGCTCCCGGCCGTTTTATTGACCGCTGTCCTGGCATATTTTTATGCCCTTTATGGCAGTTTGCCGCAGGTGGAACCGTTTCTTTACGGCATCAAACCGGCGGTTATCGTAGTCGTGCTTAATGCAGTCTATAAACTTGGACAAAAAGCGGTTAAGGGTTGGAAGCTGGCGTTTATTGCCGTTGCGGTTGCCGCTATCAACTTCGGCGGTATAAATGAAATATTTTCAATTCTGATCGGCGGTATTGTTGGAGCGCTGTTCCTTTATATGTATGAAAATAAAAACCGGCTGTTCTCGGTATTGCCGTTTGCCCTCTTTTCGCTTGTCACACTGCAACCGCTAATTCAGCAGACCGGCAGGCAGGAAGCATCACTCACTAAATTATTCCTGACCTTTCTTAAAATAGGCGCCGTGTGGTTCGGAAGCGGGTATGTGCTGGTCGCCTATTTCGATGGTGAATTTGTGCAGGGTCTTCAGTGGCTTACCCGTCAGGAACTGCTCGATGCCATTGCCGTCGGACAATTCACGCCGGGTCCGTTTCTATCCTCAGCCACGTTTATTGGTTATCAGATTGCCGGAGCATCCGGCGCGATACTTGCCACTATCGCGATTGTTATTCCTTCATTTATTTTTGTCATCATTCTAAATCCGCTGATACCGCGCATTCGAAAATCGAATATCATGTCCAAGTTTCTTGATTCGGTGAACGTCAGCGCGGTGGCGGTGATGCTGGTTGTGGCGCTAAAACTGGGTTATGAGGTGATATTTTCGTTGCCGGAAGCCGGTTTCAACTGGAAACCGTTTTTAATTTTTGCCGTCAGCCTGACCGCTTTCCTGAGTGTTAGAAAAGTGAATTCCGCGTTCATTGTTCTAAGCGGTGCATTAATGGGCTATTTGCTTTCATTGATACATAAGCTTTTTTAAAATGTATTTTTAATGGCAGACGCCGTCGGTTGTGCGATCCCGAGCCAACAAACGCCGCAGGGCTATTACAATATTGCACGCATGTTAAAAGCCATAG
>CAYXRA010000254.1:0-5641 GCA_964467525.1 uncultured Calditrichaceae bacterium | reverse complement strand
TGCCTGTGGCAGGTGGCTTGCGCCAGGGTGGGGATTTTAAACAGATGAAAAATAGCATGTATTATGAACAATAAATTAAAATTTTCAAGATTTGCCCATCAGTTTAACCGTAGCGGGACCACGGCCTTATTCAACGCCCTGCGTTTGCGTCCCGTTTTCGTGGAAGAAAAAACAGCGCGTTTCCTGTCCCTGTTTGAAGATTGGACCGATCCCGCGGCCCTGCTGACGCGCGACGATCTGCCGCTGATCCGTGAAGAGATGGAAAGGGTCGTCGGTCAACTGGCAAAAAACAAGATTCTCATCGACCGCCCCGATTTCGATGATCTGGTGATCGAACACTTCCGCAGCACGCTGGGCAAACCCTATATCAAAACGGCATTTCTGATCCTGACCAATCAGTGCAACTTTGAATGCACCTACTGTTTCGTGGAAAATGATATCAAAAAGCAGAAGCGTCCTTTCATCAAAATGAGTCGCGAAACCGCGGCAAAAACACTGGACTTTTTCGAAACAATGATCCGGCGCGATCCGGCGCAGTTCGAAGAGGAAAAATCGATTATTCTGTACGGCGGCGAACCGCTGCTGAATAAAGATGTTGCCGTTTACATCATTGAAGAAACGGCACGGCGTAAGGCTGAAGGCCGTTTCCCTGATAAGCTGAATATCAATCTGATCACCAACGGATCGCTGGTTTCGGCGGACCTGGTGAAAACCCTAAAAAAGCACGGCGTCAAAATGAGTCTGTCGGTGGATGGCAACGAAGCATCGACCAATGCCTGCCGCAGATTCGTTAACGGAAAACCGGTCTACCGGAAAGTGCTGCAGGCCGCCGCCCTGTGCCGCGAGGCGGAACTGCCCTTCGGACTCTCCGTAACCCTGTCCGAAGAAAGTCTGCAGAACGAAGCGGCGACCATGAACGTGGTTAACGAGCTGGGCGCGGTATCATTGGGACTCAATCCCCTGCTCAACGCCGATCTGCCGTTTAAATTGTCTGATGACTATGGCGAGCGCAGCGCTGATTTTCTGATCCGCGCTTACCGGAAATTTCGCGAAGAAGGCATTTCCGAAGACCGGATGATGCGCAAAGCGCTGGCTTTTGCGCACTCGTCCATTTATCCCTTCGACTGTGAGGCGGCCGGCGGCAATCAGATTGTTATTGCGCCGGATGGTGAAATCGGATTGTGTCACGGCTTTTTAGGCGACCGGAAATATTTTGTCACCGATGTGGAAACGCCCGGGTTCGAACCGGAGAACGATCCGGTTTACCTGGAGTGGGCAAAGCGTTCGCCGATCACTATGGAAGCCTGCCAGTCTTGCGACGCCCTGGGGATTTGCGGCGGCGGCTGCGCGCTGGTCGGTTACCGCAACGGCGGTTCGATCTGGGAGCGCGATCCCAATTTTTGCCTGCACGCCAAAAAAACGCTGGAATGGCTGGTGTGGGATTTGTATGATACGCTGATCGAAGCCAATCCCGAATAATACATAAATCTGCAGATTCAATCTTCAAAAAACAGGATGCACGCATGTCCGATCAAAATGAACGCCGGGTTATCGATACGTTGACCGAATCCGTTTATCGCTGCCTGTGCTTTGCGGAGGGTGAATTACCGCAATTTGAAAAACTGAAATCACACTTTCGTGAAGATGCACGCCTGATGTCCCGGCAGAATGGCCGGCTCGAAATTCGAAGTCTGGATACTTTTATGGCAAATTTGCGTGCGGCAATTGAAAACGGTAAGCTCAGCGCTTCTTTTGAAAAGGAAACCGATGCGCGAACGGATATTTTCGCCGGTATTGCCCAGCGGTTCAGCGCCTTTGCCGCCTATGGTTCGGATCAGGCTGACCAGCCCTACTGCCGCGGAGTGAACAGTTTTCAGTTTGTCAAAGAGAACGGGCAGTGGCGGATTGTTTCCCTGCTCTGGCAGTTTGAATAACGGAAGAATGGATTATTGAATTTTTGGATTCAAACATCATTTAATTTTTAAATAACCGAAGAAATCCCCGCCGGCGCCTGATTGATCAGGCGCTGACAGGAATTAAAAACATGCTGTCGTAATTTCAACTTTAACTTTTTATTTCAACACATCAAAATAAACCGTGTCGGCGATGGCCGAACCAAAGACACCGATGCCGTCGCCATCGATATTGAAACGCGGTTCGTGCAGATTGCCGTCCATTTCCATCACCTGCTTGAAGGTCAGGATGTAATTGCGCATATTCTCATCGCCGGCATAGGCAATAATACGATGACGGCCGTAAAACATGATGTGCATCCAATCAATGCCGTAACTCATGGCGCCGCCGTCCAATGGCGTATTGATCAGCCCGTCGTCGCTGTAGCGCAGATCGTGGAAATTTTCCTTCACATCATCTGCATCCCAGTCAGACTTTACATAGGGATTGGCCGGCGGATAGATAAAGTCATCGACAACCGCATCGACGGCGACGATGGAAAACATGTAGAAATCCGTTTCCGGCGAACGCTGAAAGCGCACCTGCGGCTTCTGAATATTGCCGAATCCGTCAACGGCATAATAGGCGATGCTGTCCGTGCAGCCTGCTTCGATGATCTCAAATCCGGCCTGCGGAACCGTTGTCGTGGATGCTGCCCGGAGATCATTGCCTGCAAACGATGCGTTTACCGCAAGACGATAGGCTTTTCCGTGTTCGATGATCAGATCGCCGCCATGGTAAGCATAGGCTTTTGCCGAATCGTCGAAAGTCAGCACATAAGTCTGCTCCGCGGATAAATCCGTCAGGCGCACCTCGGCATCATCCAGAATCAGCGCGCTGCGATCGATGGTCGTGTTCAGCGGAATATTGCGGGTGATTTTTATATTTTGCACCGGCTTACCGGGAAACAGGTAGCCTTCCATGACGATTTTAGGTTCGTAATTGTCGTCGTTCAGTTCAACCGCCGGTTGTTCGCAACAGAACATGATCAGAGCTATCAGAAATATCGAAATATATTTTAACACAGTCATTTGATCCTCCGTAACTTTTAAATCTCTTTTAATAAACTTTTTCAACATTCTATCCCATAATGGATTATTCAGCGGTTTCATATTAATCTTTCCGGTCTAAATTAAAACTTTATATTCAGTCCGAATGTCGGCAGAACCGGCAGCATCTGCATTTCTTCGACATCCTGCACTATCCGGTCCGCGGTGCTTTCATCGTTATATTGAATGAACCAGATATTCTTGCGGTTTAACACATTGAACACCTGCACATAGGGCGAAATGGACCAGGTTTCAAAATACTTTTCATAAGTGACGCTCATATCCAGCCGCAGATAGGGCGGCAGACGATAATCGTTTATCGTCGTCGGATAGAGGGCAAAGGTCTGCGATCCGCGTGCGCTGCCGCTGAACAATTCCCCGGCGTCGGGCGTAGAGCTCGTAAAATAAGCGGAGCTGGGCACGGTAATCGGCTGCCCGCTGGCATAGACAAAATTGGCGCCGAACATCCAGCGGCTGCCGCCCTGAATCTGCCGGTCGCCGCGCAGGCTGCGCACCAGATTTTTAATATCCACGTTAGCCACCAGATTAACCGTGGAAGTGCGGTCATGTCTCGGCGGATAGGATTCTTCCTGATTAATGCCGTCGAAGGTATGCTCGGTCCCGGCCAAAGAATAACCCAGCCAGCCGGTCAGCGGACCGCTGTCTTTTTTCAGCAGAATTTCGAATCCCATCGAATTGCCGTCGCCGCGCACGAACAGGCCCTGGGTATCGTTGTAGATCGTTCCCCCTTTCTCATCATAGGCTTTCGGCGTAATGTCCACGTTCAGATTCTGGTTAAAAGCGTAAATGTCGTTATAGTTTTTGTAGTACACCTCACTTTCGAGCGAGAAATTTTCACCCAGTTCTTTCTGCATGCCCAGAATCGTATGCATTGATGAAGATCCCTTTTGATACTGATCGGAGGTGGTCCAGATGCTGGCCAGAAAACCACGCGGCACCCGGTGCAGGTACTGGTGATAATAACCGCTGGCGAACTTCAGGTTGGTGGTTTCCGTCAGGCGGTACTTGGCGGAAAAGCGCGGCGCCCAGTCCTGATAATCGCGATCGGAATCAAAATAATTGTAACGCAGGCCGGTCTGGATATCCCAGCGCCAGTTGGGTTTCCAGTTGCCTGAAACAAATCCCACATAATGGGTGCGGTACTGGTGGACATCGGCCCGGCCGCCGGGAAAGGTTTGCTTATAGCGCCCTTCGATGCTTTTCACCTCGAAACCGAGCTGGGTAAACAGCGATTTGGAATGGGCGTATTCCATGTAGCCCTTGCCGGTATAATCGGTGATCTTGTTGATTTCAGTCAGATCGAATCCGCCTTTGAATCCGAAATCGGAAGAGAACACACTGCGCGTGGCCCAGAAATTGGAAAACAATTGCGGCGAAAAGACATGCGTCCAGCGCAGGCTGGCCGTGGTATTGCCCCAGTCGTAATCGAAGCCGGCGTCATTATCACTGTCTTCATTGAAGCGCAGTTTCAGATAATCGCGTCCGCCGAACATGGAAAAGGTCAGTTTGTTATTGGGATCGATATCGTAATAGCCCTTCAGATTCATATCATAGAAAAAATAATCGGGGATATCGTCCATAAACTGGCGCGCGGTTTTATCAAAATAGGTGCGGCGAAAGGAACCGGATACGGACCCTTTATTGCCGACCGGCATCTGCAGATTTGTTTTGGCCGAAAGCAGGCTCAGCGAAATACTGCCTTCAAATTCCTCGCGGTTGCCGTCCAGATAGGTCACATCCATCACCGAGGACAGGCGGCCGCCGTATTCCGCGCCGAAGCCGCCCTTGGACATATCCACATGCTTGATGGCGTCGGTGTTAAAAGTGGAAAAGAGTCCGAAGGCATGATCGGGATTGTAGACGTCGGCGCCGTCGATCATGTACAGGTTCTGATCGGGCGTACCGCCGCGGACGTAGAGGGCCGAGGAAAAATCGGATACCGGTACGATACCGGGCAGGGTTTGCAGCGAGCGCAGCAAATCCACTTCCGCCACCTGCGGTATCTTTTTGATTTGTACCGGCGTCAGTTCCACTTTGGAAATCGGCTGACGGAACAAGCGCTCGGAAGTGCGGATGGAATCGGCCTCCACCACGATGACTTCACTGATGAGCAGTTCCTGCTCCAGAAACAGGCTGATACGCTGCATTTCCCCGGCAGTAACGCGAATGGTTTTCACTTCCGGTTCATAGCCGATGTATTCGCAGATCAGCTTGTATTCGCCGGGCGGTATATTATGGATAACGAAATAACCGCTGAGATTGGCGCTGCTGCCCATGGCCAGATTTTCGAAATAGACGTTAGCTCCGATAATCGTTTCTTTATTCGATTTGTCAAAGACAAATCCGCTGATGGTTCCGGTTCCCGGTTTCATGGCAAAGAGGTGCATGGATAACATCAGAATGAGCGTGTAGATTAATTTTTGCTTTATCATCAAAAGCTCCTTTCAAAATTTAAAGTTTTAAATAGTGCCAGGTTGAATAATTAATTATCATTGTTAAAGGGATATACTGATTCCCCTCTTAGCAAAAGGGGACAGGGGGTTGTAATCTTTAGCATCGTCCTGAGAAGCGCTTGCACGTCGAATTTCAATAGTATTTCCATTTTTAATCCGTTTATA
>CAYXRA010000253.1:0-5665 GCA_964467525.1 uncultured Calditrichaceae bacterium | reverse complement strand
TCGCTCCCGGGTTTACCCACACAAAACGACATAGACCCAAAATTCATGACCTATGCGTAAAATTACATCTTCTGTTACGCACCCTTATTACGCGCGCGAATCTGATACACGGCATTGGTTTCATCCTCAGTTAAATAGAGCGTTTTACGGTCGGCGCCGCCGAATTCAAGATTGCTGGGTTTTTGTCCCGGTGTTTTAATATTTTCTATTATCTGCCCTTCCGGGGATATCACAAATACGGTGCCCGTACCAAAGTGGGCCACGTAGAGGTTACCCTGTACATCGAATTCAATCCCGTCGGGGTCGCCGCCGGGCAGGATCACGAAAATTTCCTTGCCGGAAAGCAAACCGTCACTGCCGATAGTGTAGCGCACGATATGATTTTTCGCCGACTCGCAGACATACAGTTTGCCGTCCTTCGGCGAGACGCCCAGTCCGTTGGGAAAGGCCAGACCATCATCGGCAAGGATCAGCGAATCACTGCTTAAATTGTATAAAAACAAACGTCCGTCCGGTTTGTTTTTGCCGTAGCTTTTGGGATCGGTGAAGTAGAGCCGTGCCTCATTTTGAATCGTCAGATCGTTGGGCCGGTTGAATTTTTCACCCTGGTATCCGGGAATTAATGTGGCAACCTGCCCGCCCGGCGATATTTCAAGCACGACGCCGATTCCGAAATCGCAGGCCAAAATATTTCCGTCATCTTTTACAAGCATCCCGTTGGTCTTGCCGAAGGTCGAATCGGAAGCGGTCAGCAGGGTATCTACAGAATTGCCTGAGATTTCCGCAATCCAGTTGCTGTTGCAGTTTGAAACATAAAGTATGCCTTCATCCGACCAGGCCGGTCCTTCGGGAAACTGAAAGCCTTCGGCGGTAAGCTGCCAGTCTCTGCCTTCGAATAATGATTGCCGGCATCCCGCAAATGACAGGATAACAGAAAAAATGACAGTACTGCGAAAAATTGATTTAAGCATGTCGAACCTCTCTGAAATATGAATTGAACGGACATCCCTGTCAGATTTAAGCAGATGAATACTTACTTATGAAATTACATTTATCCCGGTCGATTTGCAAACACCGGCAGTCGACCCGTACTATCGGCAGGAAATTCAGCGCTTTTTTAAATGGGCGCTGATTATTTCGGTCAGTTGATCGGGACCATGCAGGAGCACATCCAGTACCGGTATGCCGCTGGAAGACTCGATTTTTTCACAAACCGCGCCGATTTTATCGCGGGCAATACCTTCGTGATTAATGGTGATGGCGATGATCGGTTTGCCCGATAAAACCCCGATCGCTTCAATTTGCTTTTCCAGCGGATGTATAGGATGATCGGGATAGCCGTCGTATGCTTTGCGGTTTGGGGCATGCTGAAGAATGATCAGGTCCGGTTGGGCGGCACAGAGAATTTCATATCCGCCGGGATAGGCGGGGTGCATGATACCGCCCTGTCCTTCGATGACGATGACATCCGGTTCCTCGCTTTCCCAGGCCTGCCAGACAACGTGTTCGATTTCACCGGTAACAAAATCATTGACGACGGAATCCAGCATAATCGAGTATTGTGCGCCCTGCAGCCAGGCTGTTTGTCCGGTGCCGATCATTTCCGCTTTATAACCGGCATCCTGCAGAGCCGTGACCGTTTTCCAGGCCGTGGTGCGTTTGCCCACCGCAGAATCGGTGCCCAGCACCGCAATTTTGAGCGCTTTAACTTCACGGATTTTTCCCGAATAAAAATGCAGCTTTTCAATGGGCTTCGGTTTACGCACGTCGCGGATCTGAACGCTGTTTTGGCGGGCTAATTTCAGGATTTCTTCATCTGTGTTAAGGATATCGTGTAAACCGGAATCGATATTCAGTCCGGCCAGAACCGCCGCTTTAACGTCTTCCCGTGCCGTGGGACTCAGCTTGCCCCCATCCGGGGCCAGTCCGATAACAAAATGCGTGGGCTTAACCTGTTGTTCTTTACCGTGTTTAATGGCATCGAACAGGTTAGCAAAGATCGGAATGCCGATGTTTTCACCGTGCAGAACCATTCCGGCATCCTGTCCGGCATAGCGCGAATCGATAACCGAGAGTACCTTATAGCGCCGCGTGAAGCGCACCAGTCCGTGCGCCGTTTTACCATTTGTCGTATTGTAAGCGCCTTCACAGTAAATAATGGCATTGCCGTCGGTCGGATTTTCAGTTTTGGTTTCCTGCATTTTGCATCCGTTCTTTAAAATTTCCCCCAAGGGATCCCGCTCGGGCGGGACAAATATTTATGATTAGTCATTTCGGGTCTGATGCGTATCGCTGTCCCGGCTTCAGCTATGATATGCCCGGTGTGTGCATTATGATACCAGACAATGCTACAGTTTAATGCCTTTCAGACGCAGACTGTTCAGCACCACCGAAAAAGAACTGAAGGCCATGGCCAGCGCCGCGGCTACCGGATTAAACATCACGCCGATTAACACAAACAGCAATCCGGCGGCGGCCGGAATCATCAGCACGTTATAGCCGAAGGCCCAGAACAGGTTCTCTTTAATAATGCGCACCGTTCTTTTCGATAAAGTATAAGCAGAAACAATATCATTCAAATTATTATTCAGCAAAACGATATCCGCTGAGTCGATGGCCACATCGGCGCCCGACCCGATGGCAATGCCCACGTCGGCCTGGGTTAGGGCAACGGCGTCATTGATTCCGTCGCCGACCATTGCCACGCCCTGGCCTTTTTCCTGCATTTCTTTTATGATTGCCGCTTTTGATTGCGGCGTGCACCCGGCATGCCAGTCGTCGGCATTGATCTTCAGGGCCACTGCTTTGGCGGTTTTGGCATTATCGCCGGTGAGTATAATTACTTTCTTATGCATAGATTGGAAGCGCTTAATGAGCGCCGCGGCCTCATCTTTAATTGTATCGGCAATGGCGATGATGCCCTGCAACTGATTTTCCACAGCGAATAAAATAACCGTGTTGGCCCGGGCAGCGTAGTCATCAATAATCCGTGTTTGTTCACTGCTGATGGTGATTCCCCGTTTTTCGAACATGGTTGGACTGCCGAGCAGTGCAGTCTTACCGTCCACCTGACCAACAATGCCGGCGCCTTTTTTGATGCGGATTTTTTCCGCCGGCGATATTTTGACATCGCGCCGACCGGCCTCGCTGACAATGGCCCTGGCAATGGGATGATTGGACTGGTTCTCCAGCGACGCCGCAAGGCGCAGCAGCTCCGGTTCGGCAATATGAAAGGCAGTCATTGCCGCCACTTTCATTTGCCCGCTGGTAACCGTGCCGGTTTTATCCAGCAGCAGGGCGTCGATTTTGATAAACGTTTCCAGGCTGTTGCTGTTTTTGATTAAAATACCCTGGCGGGCGCCGCGTCCGCTGGCCACCATAATCGCCGTCGGTGTTGCCAGTCCCAGGGCGCAGGGGCAGGCAATTACGACAACGGCGATAAAATTAACCATCGCCGTGATCAGGCCGGCGCCGCCCAGCCACCACAGCAGAAATGTGAGTGCGGCAATCGATAAAACGATCGGAACGAAAACAGCGGCAATGCGGTCGGCTAATTTTTGGATCGCCGGTTTGGCGCTCTGGGCCTGTTTCACCAGATTGATGATCCCGGCCAGTGCGGTTTCACTGCCGGTTTTCAAAACTTTCATTTGCAGCGGATTGTCGCCGTTGATGGTGCCGCCGATCAGCATATCGCCCTTTTTCTTTTCCACGGGCAGACCTTCGCCGCTGAGCATCGATTCATCGACGCTGGCGTATTCGTCCAGTAAAATGCCGTCGGCGGGAATGTGTTCGCCGCTTTTTACAAGACAGATATCCCGCGGCTGCAATCCGGCAGAGGGAATTGTAGTAATCTGATCACCGTCGATTTTGTTTGCAGTTTTGGGCTGCAGCGCGGCCAGATGTTTAAGGGCGCCGGTGGTCTGACTCTTGGCCCGCGCTTCCAGATAGCGGCCGACCAGGATAAAGGCGGTAATCATCGCCGCCGTATCGAAATAAATCGGCATCGTGGTCTGTACGCCCTGCAGGAAAATGACCAGCGCGCTGTACAGATAAGCTGTGCCGCTGCCGATGGCGATCAGTGTGTTCATATCGGCCGTGCGCACCTTTAGCGCTTTCCAGAATCCTGTGAAAAACTGCAATCCGGCGCCGAAAAGTACCAGCGAGGTTAAAACAAATACGCTGTACCAGCGCAGACCGGCGCCGATATTTTTTACAAAAGGAAACAGATCAGGCATCGACAGGACGAAAACGACCGCGGAAAACAGGATACCGGCGATCACTTTATAAAATAATTTTTGGGCGGTCTGTTGATGGGTTTCCCAGATGTTTTGCTCACTCTGAACCGCGCTGTCCTCGATGGTCACGTCAAGCGAAAATTTTTCACGGAAGCGTTTTTTTATTTTTTGAAAATCGGCAACACCGGGGATATATTCCAGCATCAGCGATTCAGATGCGGCATTCCAGTCGACCCGCAGAATGCCTTCCATGCGCTCCAGCAGTTTCTCTGCCCGGCTCGCCATAGCCGTATCCTGCATACCGGGAACGGCGATGAAAGTCTTCTCTTTTTTTACCGTGTAGCCCGTCTGCTCAACGCTGCTGAGGATATCCTGAAGCCGGGTCCGGTCGCTGTCAAAACCAACCGCGGCCTGAGCGGCAGACAGATTGACATTTACCGATTCGATGCCCTGCACTTTCTTGAGACCGTTTTCCACCCGCGTTACGCAGGCGGCGCAGTGCATGCCTTCGATCGGCACGAATATGTGATTAATTTGATTGATTGAATTATTTTTATCAGTCATTGAGTCAGGCTTTTTTTTTTATCGTATAAATTGCGACGGCAACTTTCTTTCCGTCCTGTAATACCGTTTCACAGGTCGAACCAAAAATAAAGCCGTTTTCTTCCAACTGCCTGAAAAAAGGACGGGCAATGACCCGGTTGGGCTCGGCAAGAATAATTGTTCCTCCGGGCCTGAGCAGTTTTCTGAAAAGGCAAATGAGCGGCTGAAAAAAACGTTCCTCATACGCCACATCCGAGGCGATGATGCATTCATAAGTTTCCTCAAACCGCACATCTCGCCAGTCGAGCAGCGCAAACGCGGGTGGCGGAATATCGTTGAGCCGGAAATTGACGGCGGCGAGATCCAGCGCACCCTGTTCGTAATCGGTGCACAAAAAATCTGCCGGTTCCTGCAGTTGAATCATCAGCGAAGTCAGGCCCAGCCCGCAGCCCAGTTCAAGAACAATCCTGTTGCGAATCTGCTCCGGATGTTTTTGAACATAATGGGCTAAAGCAAATGCCGACGGCCAGACTTCCGCCCAATAGGGTATCCGTTCGTCAGTGTTGAATTCATCATCTGTAATCTGATCGATCAGGTCATCCAGGTCGCGGATCCGTTTGAGGCGCAATTCAAGTTTTCCGAACCGGAAATGATCGACGATGAATTCAGTGGAGTTATTATTTATTTGATTTTTTTCAGACATAAATTTTTCGTTTTGGATTGATGATCTAAAATTTTACCTGGAAATATTACCGCCTTTCCATCGCGGTCGGTATCGGTATCGAAACTGCCCCTTTGCCAGACCGAAGCCGACAGCGGCGCCGGGGCCGATAAATCCCCACCCTGGCGCAAGCCACCTGCCACAGGCACCCCTTTGGGGCCTTTGG
>CAYXRA010000252.1:0-5666 GCA_964467525.1 uncultured Calditrichaceae bacterium | reverse complement strand
CGGGCGGGATAAATATTTTTGGTTAGTTTTTAGGATTCAATTTGGCCTTGTACAAATTATGCAGAATATCTTTCAATGTCCGCCCCTTGCTCATTTCATCAAGGATAAAATCTTCATCGTAAATTTCCGGTTTCAGCAGCTTTCTGAGCATTTCAAGATTTTCATAATCCGGTTTGCGAAAACCGCTTTGGTATTCAATAAGGGACTTTTGACCGAGCTGATCCAGACGATTATTGGCGGCCAGGATGTAATGGGGATTGATTTCATATCCGATAAATTTCCGGTTGCATAAAATAGCGGCGATGGCCGTCGTCCCCGAACCCATGAAAGGATCCAGGATAATATCATCTTTAAAGGAAAACATTTTTATCAACCGCATGGGCAGCTCCGGGGGGAACGGCGCCGGGTGCGTCCGGTCGCGTTCGGGCGGAAAACGCCAGATAGTCGAAATATATTGCCGCCATTCTTCTTTTGTTAGTCGTGACTTTTCTCTTCGGCTCTGATCAATCTTTTCGGGCGCACCATCTTTGACAAAAACATTGATAAATTCGACCGTATTCAGGAAGTAAAAATTCGGCGGATAGGGATAGGAACCCATCATTAACTGATCGGTGCTGCCTTTGTCCCAGATAATGGTTCCGAATCGGTAGAAATCCGTATTGTTGAGAATAGAATACTCGATATCGTTATTTATATTCAGGATGTCACGGTTATAATGGGTGGAATAGAGTTTCTTTTCCATGGGCATGATCGGGGCGTTTATGCACAGCTTGCCGTTTGGTTTTAAAATCCGGTAACATTCCTTCCAGACAGGCAACATGCTCTCAATATAATGCGGATAGGATTTACTGCTCCTGCCGATCTGCGCTTCCGTACCATAATCCTTGACGTTATAATACGGCGGTGATGTGATAATCAGACGCAATGAGCTGTCTTGGACCTCCTTCATTTGCTCGGATGATTTCAGGAAAATTTTGTTCATGGACTGCGATTATTGTTTCTGGTAAAACGCGTAATTTTATCAATGTTTTGTTTCAGTCATCGGAATCGCGGGATTCGGATAAATACTCAATACGTTCGATATCTTTTTTCAGCTCGCGGGCGGTCTCTGATTTAAGTTTTTTTATCTGACTTTCCAGAGTCAGCGCAGCGGAATAGATACTCGATTGCAAAAGTTCGATGGAACGCTTTTGTTGTGTAAGGCTCTGACTGATTTTTTCCAGATCTTCTTCGATATTATTTTTTGAAACCGTATCTTTAATTTTTTGGAAATGAAAACGCGTTGGCGCTAAAATGAGAGAAATATACTTAATAAATTCGGGCACCGACATGTTGCGCTGATCCGCCAGTTTTCTTATCTCAGCATAGGCTTCCGCAGGGAAGTCTATTTTTAGCGTTTTGTTTTTCTTTTCCACAATTGCCTTTATTAACTAAAAAAATCAGGTGATTTATTTTTCCGGCGCCGATGTCGCTTTCGAGCGAATTGATCTTATCGGGACGCTGTAATTAAAACCGGTTTTTTCCAAAAAAATAACTTTGTTTAGAAACATTCTTTTTAAGGAAAACCTGTTTTGTTGCAATTGAATTTAATTATTTATTTATAATTGATGCAACTATGTTTGGATATTTCATACATGTCTTTTAAAAGAATATGATGTAAATAATAGTCTTTTGAATTAATGCAACTGGTAGTTTCACGGATTAATTGAAGATGTAGTAAAATGCCATAACACGAATTTGATACAAAAAATAAACAAGCCTGATAGCAAATTTGCGGTAAACTTCATGATCTATAATCATAAAGAAGGGAAAACTTAAAATTTTCGCCATACTTCGTTAAGAATAAAAAAGAGCCACCGGACGGATTTGAACCGACGACCTGATCATTACGAGTGAACTGCTCTACCAACTGAGCTACGGTGGCTAAAAAGGCCGAATTTAAATTATTTTTTTGTACGATGCAAGATTTGCTTCAGACCAGCGGGCCCTGAATGCGGATGGTATTCTGATCACACAAATCGCACTGGCAGAGCTCGCGCAACAGGTCAAAGGGATAGATGCCGGTCTTGTGCCCGTCGCTGAAACGAAACTCCACGGCATAGCGTCCGGTGACGCGCCATTCGGTAATTTTTATCTGCTGCGGCGCTTCGATCGGGCCGCCGCTTTTCTTCCTGTTGGCACAAAGCGCACAAGGACAATTTGCCCGCAGATGATCGGCAAAATAGATGCTCTGGTGATCATCATCCCATAATATCGTAATGACCTGATCGCTGATCTGATCAACGGATTTAATCTGCATAAACCTGCTTCTCTGATAATGGAAGTCAAGTACGATGCATCGTACCCGACTTCCGATTCATGAATCAATTGTTTACTTTTTTTCCTGCCAGATTTGTATCAGATTGACAATCGTGGCAACGGCTTTTTCCATATCCTGAATAGTGATCCATTCTTTTTTACTGTGAAAATTATGACCGCCGGTGAAGATATTCGGTGTGGGCAGACCCATGTAGGACAGCCGGGCGCCGTCGGTACCGCCGCGAATCAGATTTTTTTTCGGTTTGACGCCTGCGCGCTCTACGGCCTCTATGGCGTATTCGGTGAGCTTGGGATGCTCGTCCAGTTTGTATTTCATGTTACGGTACGATTCTTTAATTTCCATCTCTGCTTTGGCCGGCGCATATTTTTTATTGAGTTCGTCGCAAAGTTTTTGCAAAAACTCCTCTTTTTCTTTCAGACCGTCAACGGTGAAATCGCGAACGAGGAAAACCACTTCCGTTTCTTCAACTGATCCTTTAAACGCATGGGGATGCAGATAGCCTTCCCTTTTTTCCGTAGTTTCCGGCGACATGGTATCCTTCGGTAACTGCCCGATCAGTTCAGCGGCCATTTTGATGCCGTTAATCAGTTTATTCTTTGCGTAACCCGGATGAACGTTTACACCCTTGATTTTTATAATTGCCGTATCGGCGCAGAAGGTTTCGTCTTCAACTTCTCCGGCCGTTTCGCCATCAATGGTGTAGGCAAAATCAGCCCCGAAATGCTTAACGTCGAAATGTTTGGTGCCGGTGCCGACTTCTTCATCAACGGTGAAAGCGATCCGTACTTTGCCGCGCTTTATCTCGGGATGCTCGAGCAAATAGACGATTGCACCCATGATCTCGGCGATACCTGCTTTGTTATCGGCGCCCAAAAGCGTGGTGCCGTCAGTCGTGATCACATCATGTCCGATGCAGTCTTTCAACGCCGGATTCTGATCGAATTCGATGACCTGCTCCGGATCATTCTTTAAATCGATATCGCCGCCCTGATAATTCTCGTTAATCACCGGATTAACATTGGCGCCGCTGACATCGGGGGAGGTATCGACATGGGCGATCAGACCGATGGTCGGAATGTCTTCATCGGCATTGGCCGGCAGGGTAGCGAAAACATATCCGTGTTCGGTCATTTCCACATCTTCCAGCTTAAGCTCTTCCAGCTCCTGTTTTAATCGTTTGGATAGTTCGAGCTGTTTCATCGTACTGGGATAGGTATCGGATTCTTCGCTTGACTGCGTATCATATTTGACATAATTGAGAAAACGGTCTAAAAATAATGAGCGATCGATTCCTTTCATGATAAACCTCTTTTCTAAAATTTCAGTGTATGGTTATCTATCAAATTTCAATGAATAATTAAAGATATGAAAAAAAAATAATCGATTGCAAAGATTTTTGCAGGTTAACCGGTGTTGGCGTGAGCATATCATTAATGGGGGGCGCATAGAGCATAGCGCAGAGAGCATAGGGCATGGTGAGGGAAAGAAAAGGGGCAAGAGTGCAGCAGAAAAAGGAAAGGGAAGGGCGCTAACCCTCCCCCATCCGTTGGCGGGGCAAATTGGATTTGATAGCCTGAAAAATTTTTAATCGATTTTTACCATTTTTCGAACCTGTTGAAACTGATTGCCAACCGTGAACTGGTAAAAATAAACGCCGCCGGCCAGATTTCCGGCATTATATTTCAGTCGATGATTACCAGCCGGCTGTATTTCATTGATCAGTATTTCGATTAACCGTCCGCGAATATCGAACAATTTAATTGTAACAAAATCCTTTGACGGCAGGTTGTAGGCAATTGTTGTTGACGGATTAAATGGATTAGGATAATTCTGCATCAACACAGCTGTAACCGGTTGATGTACCGGTTGCGCTTCAACTGCGGTAACTTCATCAATCGCCCTTCTGAAGACACCGCCGCTTTCCGTTCCGACAAAAACATACTTCGACGTTTCCAGAACACAGGTCACTTCGCCGCCGCTGATGCCGCTCATATCCACCGCGGAATAGTTGAAAAAGTCCTGCGACCAATATCCGTTTTCGCCGAACACGTAGGTTCTGAATGTACTCGAAAGGAAAATGGTGTTGAATTTTTCATCGGCAATCAGCACCATGCAGGTATCGGACAGGGCCAGGTTATAATAGAGTCCGCCGTGCGTGGCCAGTAAAATAAAAGACCCGATCCCGGTTAACCGTTTTACTTTCAGGGCGTAGCCGGTCAAACCGATACTTTTGGAAGTCCAGGGATTGAGGGATGAATCGGCGAAAAACAAGCCGCCGTCGGTTGCGGCCACGGCAAAATCGACATCTTCATCGGAATAGCCGCCGATGTCGTTTATAATCAGGGCGTCACCGGATAATCCGGTTGATGCGCCGGTCCAGGGACCGCTCTCATCGGCCGATAAAAATATCCCGCCGCCGTTGGTGCCGATGGCCCAGGATGCATTACCATCGCCGCCGAACCAGTAATAATTGATGTCCGTATTGGTCAGACCGGTCGATGTGTTGTCCGTATAACTTACCTGATCCATGGTGAAGAATGGCCCGGCCTTTGTAGCAACCGTCTTGGATGTAGGCGTCGCCACCCCGCGGACATCGTTAATATTCAAATCAGCAAGATCACCGCTGATATTAATCCAGTTGTCGCCGTTATCTTTGCTCTGAAACAATCCGCCGCCTGCGGTGCCGACCGCCAGCGTATCCATCCAGGCGGTCATTGAAGTTACTGCGGTATTAGTGAGACCGGTGTTAACCTGTTCCCACCGGGCGAATACGATAAATACGCTAAGAAATACAGTTAGTAACGTCCTTTTCATTTTGTGAGTCCTTTCATGTTTTGGTGAAATCCTTTATTTGTACAGGAACGGATTTATGTTTTATACTTCCTTTACCTTCAGGCAGTGATAAAGAAAATCAGCGGCGCAATAGGTTAGGATGATTACGATGATGAGACTGCCAATTAAAAATTTCATGCCAGACTCCTTTTTTTGTAGTTAGCCATAACAAATATATTGTTATCTTAGAATTAATCATCCCTAACTTTCCTGTCATCCCCGACCAGATCGGGGACCCATCTCTCCTGTCATACGAGATTTCTACTGCTTCACTATTATGCTTTTGCCTGGTTAAATCGGCCGCTGTTCGCTCCGACCTGCCTGAACCTGAAATAAAGTAGGATATGCGGGTTGTATATTCAATGACACAGATGCGTCATTTTTAAGGAAGAGGATGATCCGTTTAATGAAACATCCATGATTTTGCAAACACACAAAGGCATGATTAAACAGAACCCTCACCCCTTCGCCCCTCCCCCGAAACATCGGGGGAGGGGTTGGGGAGTGGGGCATC
>CAYXRA010000251.1:0-5680 GCA_964467525.1 uncultured Calditrichaceae bacterium | reverse complement strand
TGCCTGTGGCAGGTGGCTTGCGCCAGGGTGGGGATTTTAAACAGATGAAAAAAATCTATTTAACACAAAGTGCCTGCCTTCTTTTATCAAAACCTCAGCCTCAGCCTCTTTATAAGAAATCCCCCGGTCAGCTCAATATTATCAATTCAGCGGCTGCAATATTTTTCATCCCCATCAATATGCAGAATTTTGCCGAAATACATGCGGTGATAGTCCTTTTCCGGATAGCGATTCTCGATAGTCGGATCAAGAAAGTTAGCCGGTTTGAAATCGTCCCAATAAATTTTTTTACATTCGATATTTAATTCCGCTTCCCGGAATACCGGTGAGGCTACTTTTTGCGCCGGTGCGACAGTCAGATTGGTCTCGGAAATTTTATCCCCGTCGCGGCCGGATTTGCTCCCTAAAAGTGACAAGGCCTCGCGATACGGCTCGGGGAAGGCGCACAGGGTAAAGGTGTCGTAACGGTTGATGAACTCGTAAGTATATCGGGTCGGACGAACGACGACCGTGGCAACCGCTGTATTCCACATAATGCCGAAATAGCCCCAGGCCACGGTCATGGTGTTATAGTGTTTTTTTTCAAAATCGCCGCAGGTCAAAAGAAACCACTTGTTTAACCACAGATCATTGATTTTTACGGAAAAATCGTTAACGGGAATTTTCATTTTTTTCATCATGTCCTCGTCCATTCAGATTATCTATACATCATTAATTATTTACGATATTTGATTTGCACCAGTCCCGAATCATAGCGTTGCCGGTCAATCAGTTGCAGTGTTTGGTCAATTGCAGCAGGCGAAACCAAAGGAATACCGGAACCGAGTATCACCGGCGCCACCGAAAAAATAAAAGTATCAATGAGTTGTTCTTTAAAAAACGAAGTAATCAGTTTGCCGCCGCCGACCAGCCATATATTTTCATAGTTTTTTCCGGTTTCCCGCAAAAAATGCCTGGGCTGCTGATCGTTGAAAATGACATTTTTATTTGCCGTTTTAATGTGACGTCGGGTAAAGATAAAAGCTGGCTTGTCTTCATAAGGCCATTTGCCGAAGGTTAAAACCTGTTCGTAGGTCGCGCTGCCCATAATCAGGGCGTCAATGGATTTGTAGAAATCGGCGTAACCGTAATCGCTGTTTTTATCTTCCACAACCGAAAGCCAGTCGACGCTGCCGTCGCTTTTGGCGATAAAGCCGTCGATACTGGTTGCGATGTAGAGGATAATTTCCGGCATTAATTTTTCCTGTTTGATTCTTTGTATGAATAACGTCTGATAAATTCTGAAAATAATTTATTAAAATCAAATGAGGCAGACTTGATGGGTTTTGCAGGGCTGATAAGTTCACTATAGTTTGATTTTATAGTGCTGCATTTTTTTATAGAGATTGGAGCGGTCGATACCGAGAATTTCCGCCGCTTTATTTATTTTGTTGTCTGTTTCCATCAGAATTCTGGTAATATAGAGACGCTCAAACTCGTTCTTAGCTTCCTTTAAGGTGCGTCTTTCGCCGACGACAACGTGGACGTTTTTATCCTCGCGGAGCAAATCGATATCGTCTTCCAGAATCGGTCCTTCATCTTTAAATAGGATTAAACGCTCAATAAAAAATTGCAGCTCGCGCACATTACCGCGCCAGTCATGCTGCAACAGCCGGTCAACCGCATTCGGCGTTAAGTCGAATACCGGCTTATCATGTTTCAGGCAATTTTGGCGGATAAAGTGTCTGGCCATAAATATAATATCCTCTTTGCGCCGCCTCAGCGGCGGAATGAATAGCTCATTTACGGCGATACGGTAAAAGAGATCCTGGCGGAATTCTTTGTTTTGTATTTTTTCATGAAGATCGGATATGGAAGCGGCGATGATGCGGATATCGATTTCCTGCGTCCGGTTGCTGCCCAGCGCTTCAAAGTTGCCGGTTTCGATGAAGCGCAGAAACTTTGCCTGCAGGGCGGGATCGAGGTCGTCGATCTGATCGATGAACAGGGTGCCGCCGTCGGCCAGGGCAAGACGGCCGATTTTTTTGTTCACTGCTCCGGTAAACGCGCCCCGTTCGTATCCAAACAACTCCGCTTCGATCAGATTTTGCGGCAGCGTCGTGCAGTCGAGCCAGAGAAAAGGCCGGTCAGAGCGGTTGCTAATCTGGTGAATCACCTCGGCCAGCAGATTTTTACCGACACCGGTTTCGCCATGGATGAGAATACGGGCATCGGTGTTGGCGATTTTTTCAATTTTTTCAAATAGCGCTTTTATTTGCGGACTGATCCCGACAAAATTATATTTTTGCTGAAAGTACTGCGCGTCAAATTTCTGCGATGACAGGATATGATGTTTTTGAATCGTCGATTCGATTGTATCATAGAGTGCGTTAAGATCATCGCCTTTGGGTAAAAAATCATATACGCCCATCTTGGCCGCTTCATGCCCCATGTGCGAATTGCCGAAAGCGGAATACATGATGATCGGCGTGTCATTCTGATCGAGCCGCAGCGCCCGCACAAAATCGAGTCCGTCCATGCCGGGCAGTTTATTATCGAGCAGGATCAGGTCGAAACGGCTGTTTTTCATTTTTTTTAACGCTTCCTCGGCGGAGTAGACCGTTTCACACTTGTACTGATTGGCAATTAAAAGCGCTTTCAGATTTTCGGCATGATCGATGTAATCATCGACAATTAAAATTCTGGATTGCATATCGGCCTCGCATGGTTTATTCGGCCGGCAGTACGATCAAAATGCGTGTGCCGACGCCGATGGCGCTGTTTAATTTGATGCTTCCGCCGTGATCCTCGATAATCTTTTTTACAATGGCCAGGCCCAGACCGGTGCCGCCTCTGGTTCGCGAAACAAAGGGCTCAAATACGTTTTCCACCATATCAGGATCAATGCCTTTGCCCGAATCTTCAATCTCTATTTCCAGATATTTCTTTTCCAAACCGCTTTCCCGGTCAACCCGCTCGCTGAGGCGGGTGCTGATGATGATGGTCCCTTTTTCGGGGATGGCGCGGATGGCGTTATCCAGAATATTATCGATCGCCCGCGTGATCTGACCGGCGTCGATACTGATGCGGATGTCATCTTTGAAAAAGTTCTTCTCGAAGGTAATGCGCTCCTGCAGCAGCGGCAGGCGTTTGCTGATTATTTCATCAAGTAATTCAGGGATCAGAACCGGCGCCGGATTGGGTTTGCTCAGACTGGAAAACTGCATGAAACTATCGGTTACGCCGCGCACCAGTTTGATATCCTTTTCTATGGATTGGACATAGTTTTCCAGTTTTTCCCTTTCCTTTTCCGGCAGTGCGGCGCAATCCAGTTTCATGCGTTCCAGAACGAGCCGGACATTGGACAGCGGATTTTTTATATCGTGGGCCAGATGCTGGGTCAGGGCGGCGAAAGAAATGGAGCGCTGGGAATTGACGATTTTTGTTAAGTCTTCAATAGTGATCAGCGTGCCAACGGCGTGCTTGTCATCGGCGTGGGAGCTGACTACATTGAAAAGCAGGTGTTTTTTTAATTCACCGCTGCCCAAAGTAAAATCGAAGGAGAATGCTTCCCTGTTATTCAGCGCTTTTTCTATTTTTTCGGCCAAATCGGCGGGCATTTTTTCAATGATCAGTTTTAGCCGTACCGGCAAATCCGGTATTTTTATTTGCAGCAACTGCCGCGCTTTTTTGTTAATAAAAGTAACCTGGTTATTGCGGTTGATAAACACAATGCCGCTGTGCAGGTGATCGAGGTAGTGCAGGCTGAGCGGTGAACGTTTGTTTCGTTGGCGACTGGCAGCGGCGCGTGTCACTAAAATAACGATGAGTATCCATGGCAGGATTATTCCGAATACGATGCCCAATGGTTTCCAGCGCGCCCAGTCGTAACGCAGATCGAGTTCCCAGAATTCATGATCGGACGTTAGTCCGTACAACTGATAGCGGCCTTCCTGAAACACTTTATAGCGAAACAAATCCTTAAATGGAACTGACCAGGCAATAGGTTCATAGTATGAATTGACATAAATTTTTTTGCCAGATCTATACAATCCAAGTTTAAATTCATTTTTGCCATCGCCATCAATGTCAATGGAAGGGTAGAGGGCCGAGAATTCCGCGCCCATGTTAATGATTGCCGTTTGTTCGAGCTTATCATTAAAGATATGCAGTTCGTTCTTTTTAGATCGCGGAATAAAAACAAAGTTAAAAGTATTTTTCGTATAACCGGGCAGAAAAACACTGCTTTCTATCCCGCCGGGGAAATCGCGTATTTTCTCGCCTTCCTTTTCACCCCATTCCAGCAGATTCAGATGACTGTTTATCTGGGTGGCGCTCCAGGAACCGGAATAGACCATGATAATCTCTTTCTGCCCGTCCGCGTCAACATCATAAATACTGGTTTTAATGCCGGCGCCAACTTTCCCTGCGATTTCCTTAAATAAAACCTGGCCTGTCTCATCGAGAACCAGATAGTAGGGTTGATTATCATCCATGCCATTGATTTCGAGTCCGTTTCGCGGTGAATAGCTATCAAAAAATAATTCGTAGACACCGTCATTATTAATATCGGTTATTATAGGATCCCCGAGACTGCTGCCGGTGGGAAATTTCCACAGCAATCGATTGTTTCTGATATCCAGAACGGCAATGCCCCGTTCACCGTAATCATGCAGCGCCTGCATGCGTAATATCGCTTCTTTATAGCCGTCATGATTCAGATCAAAAAAACCGCTGATGGTAAGCCCGCCATCCCAGGTGAGATCGTTATCGTTGTTAAAAGTATTATATCCTTCGGAAACAGGAATTTTGGGAAACCTATGCTGATCATCCGATGTAAATGAAATGGTTTCTACATAGGTGTGGTTTGAATCTTTGGAAGTTATGACAAGAAAATAATTGCCCTTTCCGTCGATGTCGCAGATATTAAAATCCTCAATATAATAGGGGAATGGAAATTCCAGGCGGCTCATGAATCCCGGAAAATCGAGAATTCTGATTTTAGAAACAAATGTTTTTTTTGCGGTAGCGCCGAGTATAACAATTTCGTCCACGCCGTTTTTATCGATATCGAAAAAGATGACTTTGCGAAAATTGTTGGCTAAACATTTTGTTTTCTGCAACACATTCGGCGGGTGTTCGAAGGAGGAGCAGGAAAGCAGAGCCAATGCAATGATTAACAGACTGATTATTGTTTTCATGAAAGATTTAACTCTGTTCAAAAATAATACTATAAAATAGTAAAAATTTTTCTCGAAACAAATAAAGAAAAAACTCCCGGCCGAAACCGGGAGTAAAGGACATTCGTCACTATTTGATAAACAACATCTTCTTCACCTCTCTGAAACCTTCCGCTTCCAATTTATAGAAATAAAATCCGCTGGATAAATCCGAGCCGTCAAATTCAACGGCATACCTTCCGGCGGGCCTATGATTATCGAGCTGCATTTTATTCATTTTTTCAATATTTTTATAATCTGCAATCTTAAGCATCTCACCGCAGCAAAATCATCTTTCGCGTTTTTACAAAATAACCGGCAGTTAGTCTGTAAAAATATACACCCGAAGCCACTTGCTGACCTTGCAAATTCTTTCCATCCCAGGTAGCGGAATACAAACCTTTAACCTGTTTTTTATTTACCAGAGTCGTAACTTTCTGCCCAAGCGTGTTGTAGATTTCAATTTTCACATTGGATATTTT
>CAYXRA010000250.1:0-5730 GCA_964467525.1 uncultured Calditrichaceae bacterium | reverse complement strand
GCGTGATGCATTTTTCTGGCTAAAAAATCTGTGTTTTATTTTCTCAGCGGCAACAGGAACGCAGATTAAGCCAATGTTCACAGATAAAAAACAAAAAACCCCGCATTGCAGTGCGGGGCTATTAGTAATGATTATTTTTTTATCCATTTAATTATACTCTGCTTTGCAAAGCGTTCCATCGATTTTTACCGACGAGTTGGCAGGCTAAACCGTTTCCGGGTTAACCCTATCAGTTGAGTTTTCATAGATGTTTCTACTCCTTAGAAAAAGCAACCCGCAGAAAATATTTTTAAGAAGAATTTAAATTAAACTTTAGTCAGCTTTACTTTTGTATCATAAAAGGAAACACTGCCGCCGACAGGATCAATCATACACGTGTTATTGCGCAGTGATTTATCCGTCCACATTGCCGCATTAGCGTGAACACCTTTTGCACGTCTCGGATCACCTTTAATAGTTTCACCATCTATAACAAAATCTTCCGCACCGGTTGCCCAGTGGCCAAAACCTAAAACAAAAGAAATGACGCCGGGACGCATCGTTTCGGTTGGAATTACTTTTCCAGTTATATCTTTAGTTTTTCCATTCTTAAAATCCCATATACCTTTGGTATTTGTAGCGCTTGTAACTCTTACTAAATCATCTTTTTCAACCCCCAATTTCTTAGCATCTTTCGGATTGATCATAATACCGTTTTCCGGCATAATCGGCTGCAGCCAGTAAGCTCCAATAGTACGGGATTTTGTTTGAGTTATTGTTCTATGTGTAATCAAATGGAAATCATAACCTTCGGATAATTTCTCGGTTGTTTCCTGAGCGTAGTTCATTATCGGAAGATGCTTTGCATATCCATAATAATGTTTACCGGTCGCTGAGTATTTCTTTGTTGCGGTTTTTTCCTGGTAAAGATTTAATAGAGCTCCAAAACGGTGAGCCAATTTAGCGCCTTCGAAGGATTTATCGTGGTCTTCATACCTTCCGCCGCGGTTCAAAATATAAACTACTTTACGCCATTTGTCTTCACCAACAATTTCTTTCCATCTCTTTTCGTCAAATACGGATTTATCGAGATGTCTTCTTGCTTTGGAGAAAACCTCAAGTTCACGGTCGTCTGCTCCGGGTACCGCCGATTCTGTGTAAGCGAGATTGGCAATGGCTCTTAGATACAGATCGTCCGGTTTAGTTATATCCATTCCTTTACCGAGAGCGTCTTTACCAAAGGCATTTAATCCGAGTTTTTCATTAAATGCCATAAACATTGATTCAAGACTGCATGGAATTTCTTCACCGTAAACTTTCACTTTCTCGGGAATCGGTGAAATAACAGGCTGACGAACATTTTCAACTTTTGCCGGCATATTGGGGTGAGAGCCCTGGAATTCCCAGCGTTCCAAATAAGATAGATCCGGGAAAATATAATCGGAATACATTGAAGTTGTACCAATGATTATATCACTTGTAAAGAAAAGAGGAAGTTTATTAACATCTGCAAGCACTTCAATATTCGTATGACCAGCGGGAAGGGCATAAGTTGGGGCGCCCATGTAAAAGAACAAAGCTTTTACCGGATACGGATATTCATCACCGATACTTGGAATAATTTCTTCATAAATAGATGAAGATAACGGGAACCAATTTCTTTTTGCCGGATACCCTTCAAACAGTGTGGTTTTTTCATAATTGATTCCGTGTCGAATTGAGCTTATTCCAAAGCCGATCTTTTCATCTTGTTTCTTTAAGTCGAAGACGCCGCCTTTCGAACCGTCATACTTATAAGTATGAGCTTTAGACATTCCGCCCGCCCAATCATAATTACCGATTAATATATTGAGCGACATCCAGCTCAGAACATTATAAAATCCATTCGTATGCTGTGCCGGTCCGCGGTGAATATCAACCGCGGCTTGTTTACCGTAGCTTGTTAATTCTTTTGCCACTTCAATCACATCTTTCTCATTAACTCCGGCAATCTCACACCATTCGGTGATCGAATGTTCTTCGGATGATTCTTTAAGAATTTGCAGACCGGATTTTACTTTTACTTTTTTGCCTTCCTTGTTAGTAAGTTCTGTATCAACCAGAAGGTCGCCGTAAACAGGGTTCTTTTCATCATTAGGATCAACCCAGGTTGGTTTACCGTTTACCATAACAACAAGGAATTTCTCGTCATACTCCGAACCATTAAAGATTCTTTTTTCGGGATATTTCAACCCGAAATCAGCGGCGCGTATTAACTTTCCCGCTTTTCCATCTTTTATTTCAACAAGATAGGTTGCTGTGGTCCAGCTTGTTTCATTTGTTGCTTTCGCCGCCGCTTTATTTGCATTGCGAAGAAATTTTTCATCGAAACGTTTATGGTTAATTATCCACTGAATCATCGCCAGTGCAAGCGGCGCATCGGTACCCGGTTTTAGTGGAAGCCACTTATGCGCTTTACTTGCAAGTTTAGAAAAGCGTGGATCGGCGACTGCAATTTTTGTATAACCCTTAGCTAAGTTTTCTGTCAAACGAACCGTTCGGTTTGTTGGTCCGTAATTCGCTTCAAATAAGTTAGCGCCAACAAATAAAACATATTTGGCGTGTTCGAGGTCCGCCTGCCAATAAAATTTGCTGCCTCCCTGAAATTTACCGCCTTGGTACTGCTCGCTTATTGCTTTGCATGTAAAATAAAGCGAGCCCTGACAAACTGTGGTGTGTCCGTGAAGATTTATTGTACCAAACGCTTTTTCAAAGCGTTTGAAGAAATCCTTTCTTCCGTTCTTCAATCTTCCGTAAGCCATAACAAATTGATTATTCTTTGGCCCCAAATCCGGATGATCAGGGTCAATAAGTTTGTCAAGATTGGCTTTGTGTTTTTCTTTGAAGGCTGCAACAAGTTCTTTTTTCTTTTCTTTATCTTTTTCATCCCAGATTTCTTTGATATCGTGAGCCATTTCTTTTGAGATTTTTGAATCACGCAACGCCATTATATCTTTTAGACCTTCAACCACTCTGTTCTCCTCTCCCGGGACATCTGCAAATAGTTTTCCGCCTTCAACTATTTCTGAAATTGCCTGTTCAAAAGGAATAGCTTTCCATTTATTTTCACCTCGTTTACCGGCGCGTTTTAATACCTTTCTTATGCGGAAAGGATCGTAAGCAATTTGAACGCCGGCCTGACCTTTGGGACACAATCCGCCGTCAATTCGCGCCGCTTCATCGATATCGGTTTTCATTGAAAGGTGCGGAACCATAGTCCAGGGGTTGTAGGGGTTCCCGTCAATCTTGGCAAGAATACCATCTTGATTTTTTGCTTTTATTCCGCAGCCGGTGTTACAGTTGAGACAAACAGAATAGATGAAATTTTCGGATTTGTTTAAAGTATAATCAGCATCGGGTCGGTTACTTTTAATTATAGCTTGTTGAGTTTGGGCGGATATTTTTTCATTTCCAAAAATTGTTGCAAGCGCACCGCCGCCAAGTAAAGCGCCTTTTGCAAGAAAATTTCTGCGGGATGAATTTAATTTATTGTCTTTCATAGTGAAGTTCCTAATTTCTTTTTTGTGAAATGTGATAAAAGTTTTATCCCTAAGTAAACGAGAGCAACTCCAAAAGCGCCGATAAACAGAGCAACCAAATATTCGTTTAATGTTGCGGAATAATCAAATCGCAATCTTTCATGATAGAATGCTTCTTTAAGGCCTTTTAATTCAGCTACTGCCTGACCGGGAATAAGCACATTTAACCTTGCCGAGACAAAAGTAACTGCTACGATAAAGGCGCCTGTTCCGATTATTTGATATGTTTTTCCTTTCCACAATAAATAGAGAGCAATTAAAGCTCCTCCGAGGTGAACAATCCAGAAGACCCACCAGAAAGGACCGAACAAGATCAGTTCGACTGCTTCCCTGATGTGTGAATTCGGTGACCAGAAAACCATACTGTATTCCGCGAATTCCGCCAGGAAGTAAAAAAGAATACCTCCGATTATAACATAACGAAGCATTTTAAAGGGCTGATGCGTTAAATCGAATTCTTCATAGTGAAGAAAAGTATAAACGAGTAATAAAACTGCGCCGCCTGAGGTAATAGCTGAAACTAAAAACAAAATCGGCAGCAGTGGTGAACTCCAAAACGGTTTCGCATCAACAACACCAAAAAAAGCTCCGCTTTGACTCGGGAAAGCTATTGAAAAAACAAATGCCAAAGCCATTAAAGGCAGCATCCAGCGGGATTTGTCGTGCAAATCGGTCTGCTTTGCTTTTTTAAGTGAAAGCCAAAATAATACTGCCGCACAACCGATAAATAATGTATACATCCAGGCATTAAAAGCCATCATAGAACCGAAATTAGGAGCATACATAACTCTCGCAAATCTGAACGGCTGCCCTAAATCCAACCAGATTGAAAACAAGCCGGTTAATACCGCTGCAACCGAAACAACAATTACAACTCTGAAATTTTCTCTGAATCCGGTAAGATTAAAAATATAACCAAGCGTTCCGATTGCGAATACACCACCGGCAATTCCAACAAAATGAAAGTAGAGGGCAACCCACAGTCCCCAGGGAACGTAACTTCCGTAACCGGCTAACTTTTCTCCTGTCGCAAATTTCAAAATTAAACCGGCTAATCCGATGATAAAAATTATCAGCCAAATACGCGATAAATATTTATGAGTTTTTGTCAGCATAATCACCTCATACCAAATAAATTACGGTTGGTTTGGTTCCTTTTTCTTTAAGGAGTTTAATTTGATTATTTTGCCGGGCCATTTCCGAAACAAGTGATTCAGGGTCATTTGCATCGCCAAAATAATTTGCTCTTCCGATGCAGGTTGTAACACACATAGGCAATTCGCCTTCATTCAACCTATGTAAACAAAAATGGCATTTGCGTGCATTACCCATTGGTGAACTATGTCCTGCGCGGTTCCAGTTTTTCCCATATTCATTATTAGATAATTGTTCGTATGGCTGAAGTTCAGGCGTATCCTCCGTGTAATATTCACCAAAGTCACTGGTTCTTGCTCCATAAGGGCAGGCAGACAGGCAATACCGGCAGCCGATACATTTATCGTAGTCAACTTGCGTAATTCCGTCCGGTCTTTTCCAGGTTGCATTAACCGGGCAAACAGAAACGCAGGAAGGATTTTCGCACTGCATACAAGGACGCGGGAAATACCGAAGCTGAGTATTCGGATATTTGCCAATTTCTTCCTCAACTACCGGACGATATACAACTCCCGGAGGTAATTTGTTTTCTGCGATGCAAGCAACAGTGCAGGCGTGGCAGCCAACGCATTTTCGTGTATCGATTACCATCATCCATCTTCTTTCTTCAACCGGTTTTGCAAGCGCTTTTTTCAATTCGGCTTGCATACGAACCAGAATATCAGATTGGTCATTTACCTCAACTGATTTGAATTCGGGAATATCTCGAATGGTTTCTTTGCCGGTTGGCGTTTCAGGAGGCGGGCTTAATCTTGCCGCTGTAACTGCCGCAACCGAAACGACAACACCGCTGCCGACAACCCCAGTTGTTCTTATGAAATCTTTTCTTGAGATTTCTTTATTTAATATTTCTTTTTCTTCAGGCATTATTATCTCCAATATTTTATTAAGATTCCAGCATTTGCGGGAATGACAATTTGATTAATAACTATAAAAATCTATAGAAGAACGTTATTCTCGGTGTAATAGACGCATCGATTGATCTTCCGTTTGGAATTGATTCATAAGTTTCTATTAC
>CAYXRA010000249.1:0-5847 GCA_964467525.1 uncultured Calditrichaceae bacterium | reverse complement strand
ATTTCTGTAAGGAATAAGAATAAATACGGTATTTTTTGTAAAGCCGGGATCCAAAACCGGAAATGGCCCGGTTCATGGTATGGTTATCTTCCAGAATCCAGGACATTTCCCCTTCCCTGTAACCAATCTGCTTGGCCTTCTCGATGGTTTTCAGGTAAAAGGCCGCCCCCAGTCCGCTGAATTGAAATTCTTTGATCACCCCAAGTATGATAACCCGAACGCTCCTGATTTTTTTCAGCCCGAACAGCAAACGGAATATCCCGGTTGGAAAGAGTCTGCCGTCGGGTATGTTTTGCAGCACTTCGTTGATATTGGGAAGGGTAATGCTGAAACCAATGGGCCGCCCCTGCCGTTCAGCGATAAACAGTATTTTTTCGTCGGCAATCATTTTCAGGTCTTTGGCCAAAACATCAATCTCTTCATCGGTAAATGGGACGAAGCCCCAGTTATCGCTCCATGCATTATTATAAATTTCTTTAATCAGGCGCACTTCTTCTTTTAAATTTTTTATATCCAAATGTCTGAGGGTAATGTTGTATCGTTGCAATATCTTTTCGGCGACGCGTTTCACCTTGGCCGTGGTGTTATTGTCCGCCTCTTTGGTAGTGATGAACCAGGCATAAAGATCCTTCGCTTTGCGGTTGCCGAAGTTTTCTACAAGTGACGCATAGTAGGGATGATTGTGCGGCATCAGAATATAGGGCGGTGTATCGAAACCTTCGACTAAAAGACCGGCTTCATCATTCGTTGATGGATTCATCGGCCCGATCATTGTGTCTTTACCTTTTGCTTTGAGCCACTCGGCGGCGGCCGTAAATAGACCGTCGGCGACATCCTGATCGTCAATGCATTCGAAGAATCCCCAGAATCCGCTCTTATCATCGTGGAACCGATTATAATTCTCATTCGTAATCGCAGCGATGCGTCCGCTGAGTTTCCGGTCTTTGAAGGCTAAAAACAATTCGATTTCGGCATGCTTAAAAAATGGATTTTTGCGGGTGTTCAGAAGCTTTTTTCTTTCCATCTTCAGCGGACTAACCCAGTTTTCCAGGTTTTGATTGACCTGCCATTCAAAATTAATAAACTGTTTTTTTTCGGAATGCGATCTTACAGGGATGATATCAACTGCCATGTTTGCACCTGTGCTTTAATTATAAAACGCCGGTCTTTTTACCTACTTTCTCAACGATTTCCAGAACCTTATTCAGGTCTTCATCACTGTGCGTAGACATGAAACTGGTTCTGATCAACGCCTGATGCGGAGCGACGGCCGGGCTGATTACGGCATTAGCGAACACGCCGTTATCGTACAAACAGCGCCAGAAATAGAAAGTTAATTCATCGTCGCGGATATAAAGCGGAATGATGGGTGTATCCTTACTATGTCCGATGTCAAATCCCAGCCTGCGAAACTCGCGGCGCATTTTTACGGAAGTATCCCGTAATCTGCGGATATGTTCGGGCTCATCCTGAATTATTTGCAGCGTTTTCATTACGGCTGCCGTTGCTGCCGGCGTTGGCGCCGCGGTAAAGATCAGTGAATTGGCGTGGTGCTTAATGTAAGTAATGATTTTTTCCGGACCGGCGACGAATCCACCAAGAGAAGCGAGTGATTTACTGAACGTGCTCATTACAATGTCTACTTTCTCTTCCAGGCCGAAATATTCGCAGCATCCGCGCCCGTTTTCACCGAGGACACCTAATCCATGGGCTTCGTCGATGTAGATTCGGGCGTCGTATTTTTTAGCTATCGGGATCAGCTCATCCAGCTTAATGATATCGCCTTCCATGCTGAAAACACCATCGCAGATGATTATTTTTCCCTGTTCATCACCTATGGAAGAGAGTACCTTGTCCAGATGCTCCATATCGTTGTGATTATAACGTTTTATATTTGCTCCGATAACAGCAAGGGCGCCGGCGTAAATTGAGGCATGGTCGGATTTATCGAGAATGATGTATTCATCCCGGTTGGCAATGGTTGAAATAGCGCCGACATTGGTCATGAATCCGGTGCTGAAAATAAGCGCCGCTTCGCGTTTCATAAATACGGCCAGTTGTTTTTCCAGTTCGATGTGCAAATCGAGGGTGCCGTTCAGGAAGCGCGAACCGGAACAGCTTGTGCCGTATTTGCGGGTTGCTTCGACGGCGGCCTCGATTACACGCGGGTCGTGGGTCAGGCCCAGGTAATTATTTGAACCGATCATGATTACTTCTTTGCCGTCCATTTTTACCCGGGGGCCATCGTTACCGGAAAGCGGTAAAAAATAGGGATATATACCGGCTTCGATCACTTCCTTCGCGCGCGTGAAATTGTTACATTTTCCGAAGATATCCAATTTGCCTCCTTTATCGGACTTCGGGGTTTTCAGTAGCTAATTTAAACTCAGGTTGTCTCCTGTTCTTTTGTTCCGGTTAAAAAATAAAAAGGTTTGCGAAATATAACAAACTTTTTTAAAATATGCTACACAATTTAAAAATGTAAACACTGTAAATATATTGATTTACAGAGGTTATACCGGGCTTTGCCGGAGTTGGTTAAAAAGTAAAGCATAATGAAAACCGGCGGTTGACCGAAATATGGAAAGATAGAAGATATGAAAGTTTTTGTTACGGGTGCGAATGGATTTATTGGTAGTTTTTTAACGGAGGCGCTGCTGGCACAGGGGCACGAGGTCCATTGTCTGGTGCGCAGCAGCAGTAATCTGCGCTGGATTGCCGATCTCGATATAGAATGTCATTTTGGTGATCTGTTTAATAAAGATGTTATTCAGAGTGCTTTGCGCGACGTCGATTATATATATCATATTGCCGGAACTACCAAAGCCTTTAATAAAGCAGGTTATTTTAAAACTAATTACGAGGGAACCAAAAGTCTCCTGGAAACAATTATCAGTGCCGGGATCGATCCGAAAAGATTTTTGCTGGTCAGCTCGCTGGCGGCCGCCGGGCCGAGTCCTGCTTTTGAAGCAATCGATGAAAAGAAGGAACCCAATCCGGTTACCTGGTATGGTGAAAGTAAACTGGCCGCCGAGCGGTATGCCCGAACGCTTGGCGCCAAAATTGATGTGACCATCGTACGCCCTCCGGTGGTTTACGGTCCGCGCGACCGGGATGTGCTGGAGTTTTTCAAAACGGTTAAAAAAGGAATTATTCCCCAGCTCCAGGGCAAAGAGCGCTACGCCAGCATTATTCATGTCAAGGATTTGGTGCGGGGTGTGCTCGCCGCCGCGGAATCTGAAAAGACAAGGGATAAAACTTATTTCCTGGCCAATCCGCAACCCTGTTCATGGCAGGAAATTGCCAATACCACGCTTAAGATAATGGGTAAAAAAGGGATTCGGCTGCCCGTGCCGCTAACCGCGCTGAAAGCTGTAGCTGCGGTTTCGGAATTGCTGGCAAAACTGATGAAAACGACCACGATTGTAAACCGCCAGAAAGTGATTGAAATGCAGCAGGATTTCTGGATTTGCAGCCCCGGACATGCCAGACGGGATTTTAATTTTGAAACCGAAATTACCCTGGAACAGGGTATCAGCGAAACGATTGATTGGTATGCAAAAAACGGCTGGCTTTAAAAAAGAATGGTTCGAAGAATGGTTTGATGATAATTACCTCCACGTCTACGCTCACCGCGATGACAGCGACGCCAGGCAATTGGTCGATCTCATTCTTTCAAAAGTAAATCCGCAAAGAAACTACCTCATTCTCGATGCCGCATGCGGCAGCGGCAGACACGCCAGTCAATTCGCTGAAAAGGGCTATCGCATTTTCGGGATCGATCTTTCGTTACCACTGCTCAGAAAAGCGAAAAAAGAACAGAAGCACGGCCTGTATCCGCAATATGTCCGGGCGGATATCCGGGCGATGCCCTTTGCAGCGCATTTTGATCTGATTTTGAGCTTGTTTACTTCATTCGGTTATTTTCGGTATGATGAAGAAAATCAGCAGCTTTTGCTCGATTGGGCGGGGATTCTGAAAAAAAACGGTCGGATCGTTATCGATTATCTCAATCCCGATTATGTCGCCGAACATCTCGATCCAAACAGCACCCGGGCCTTCCGTGGTATTCAGATCCACGAAAACCGATGGATTGAAAATAAGCGCGTCTATAAAAAAATTGAAATCATCAGGGATGAAAAGTGTTGTACGTTTCATGAATCGGTACGCTTGTATAATTTGCAGGAGATGCGTACGATGCTTGGCAAGGCAGGGATCGGAGTAAATCAGGTTTACGGCGGTTACCAGCGCCAGGCGTTCAGCGCGGCCAGCCCCAGAATGATTATCATCGGAGAAAAATTACATGCAACTTAAAACAAACAGCATCCACCAGTCATACCTGGCTCAGGATGCCAAAATGGAATCTTTTTTCAATGCAGACTTAAAACCGGACTGGCCTGCATTATGTAAATCGATTTTGGATAATTATTCCGGAGAAATTTTCTTTGAAGAACTGATCAGACAAAACAAAAAATTTGAAAACAATCCTGTGCAAAAAAATCTGCACAAACTATCCGAAAAAAATACCCTGGCTGTTGTAACCGGTCAGCAGCTCGGCCTGTTTGTTTCCCCCCTCTATACGGTTTACAAAACATTAACCGCGCTCAAACTAACCGAACATTTAAACAAGACCGTTAAGGAATATAATTTTGTTCCCGTGTTCTGGCTCGAGGGTGAAGATCATGATTTCGCCGAAATCAATCATTTTCATATTCTCGATGAGGGTAACAAACTGCGTGCATTTTCCGTCGAACAGGATCCGCAGCTGGAACAGTATTCGGTCAATAAACAAACGCTGCCCGATGATATGGAGCACCTGTTTGACCGGTTAAGGGACACTTTACAAAACACCGATTTCAGTGCGTCATTGTTTAAAAGCCTCAGGGATATTTACCTGCCGGGCTGGTCCTGGATCGAAGCATTTGGCGCCCAAATGCAGATGCTGTTCGCCGATTTCGGTTTACTGCTGTTTAATCCGTCAACGGATTGGGTCAAGCAAAACAGCACACCTTTTTTTGAATCGGTAATCAATCAAAGCGACCGTTTCTCAGAGGTTTTGGCGGAAGTTTCACAAAGTCTGACCGATGCCGGCTATTTCAATCAGGTGGAGGTGGACAAGCAGAAAAGCTATTTATTTTTGTCCTATAAAGATCGCCGCCGTTTTCACATTTATAAAAATGACAATCAGCATTTCTACTTAAAAGACGCGGATAAAAGCTGGGACAGGGAAGCGCTTAAAAAACTACTACACGGCTATCCGCACTGGTTTTCATCCAGCGTATTCACCAGACCGCTCTGGCAGAGCTTTATGCTGCCGGTGGCCTCCTATGTTGCCGGACCCGCGGAAATCGCTTACTGGGCGCAATTGAAGCCTTCATTTGATTTATTTAACATAGCCATGCCGCATATCCAGCCGCGTATGTCGGTGATGCAGATTGAACCGCCGATTCAGCGTATAGCCGGCAAATTAGACATTGATTTGAATACTGTACCGGATGATGCAGAGCAGCTTGTTAAATCATATCTGAAGAGTAATCAACTGAACCAAATCGGACAGGAATTCAGTGCAATCCGCGATAAGATTAAAGATTTCAGGGCAAAGATTGATTCACCGGTACAAAATATTGATCCTACGATGGTACCGCCGGTTGAAAAAAGTATCAAAAATATCAGCTCTACGTTATCAAAACTGGAAAATCGGCTGGTCAATCAATCAAAGGAACGGGAAAAGGTTACCGTTAATCAGCTAAAAAGACTGCACACGGCGCTGTTTCCCGATGGTAAACCCCAGGAGCGTGTGCTGAGCAGCATTTACTTTTTGAACAAATACGGTTCTTCCTGGATTGA
>CAYXRA010000248.1:0-5870 GCA_964467525.1 uncultured Calditrichaceae bacterium | reverse complement strand
GCGGGAAAATTTCAAAAATCCGCCGCAATCCTGCCGGCCGCTGGTCTACTGGTTCTGGAACGGCGATATCAGCGAAACAGAAATAAAACGCCAGTTACAAATCATGGACAGCAGCGGCACGGTCGGCGCGGTCTGCATTTTAGCCTGGGAGGGTCTGACTGTCGAATACCTTTCCGATACCTGGTTTGAGCGGGTCGAATATGCTTGTCAAATCGCTGCTGAAGTGGGGCTGGATATCTGGCTTTACGACGAATGGCGCTGGCCCAGTCCGCACGCCGGCGGCAAAATATTACGGGACAATCCGGACCTGCAGGGGAAATGTCTGGGCAGAACGGTGATAAAAGCGAAAACGGGGCAGACCGTGCAAATTTCGGTCACTGAATATACGGTGGCTGCCGTTGCGGTTAATCGCGACGCAGAAACTTTAGAGGAACAGCAATCGATTAAGCTTAATTTGGAGAATGCCGCTGAAACGATCAATTGGACCGCGCCGCCCGGGCGCTGGGAAATTCAAATTTTCGAAAGCGAGTCCTGTGATTTTAAAACAACCTTCACCGATCTCGGTTACACGGATCTGCTTGATCCGGAAACGGGGCGGCAATTTATGTAGATGACGCATGAAGCCTACTATGAACGGATGCCGCAATACTTCGGATCGGTGATAAAAGCAATCATTACTGATGAGCCCGGTTTGTATTGTGATTTAAAACCGTGGCTCATTAATCCCCGTACGATTCCCTGGTCGCCTAAACTTCCGGAAGAATTTCAGAAAAGAAAGGGCTACGATCTTGCCAAACATTTACCGCATCTGTGGCAGGATGTAAACGTGAAATCAGCCAGAGTCAGAATTGATTTTTATGAAGTGCTGGCCGCGATGCTGCAGGATTATTATTTCAAACCGCTGACCGACTGGTGTGAAGCCCATAACATAAAACTGAACATTCAGCCTTCGCATGAGGAAACCACGAAATTTGCCGTCAAATTAATGGGTGATTATTTCGCAGCTATGAAATATTCGCATATCCCGGCGGTGGATGAAGTTTACAACTGGGATAAATCGGCGAGCACCCCAAAGATAGGCAGCTCCGCCGCGCGTGCATTTGGCCGCCAGGAATTGTATGCCGAGGTATTCGGCGCCTACGGCTGGGACGTATCCCCGCAGAAAATGAAGGCGGTGACTGACTGGCTTTTCGTCCGCGGCGTCAATCGTCTCATGTTGAGTTCTTTTTATTTTACAATGGATTCCGACAGTTGGCATTTTGAAATTCCGCCGTCTTTGTTTGATCACAATCCCTTTTGGAAATATCTGCCCCTTTATACGGATTACACTGCGCGACTAACCGCGCTGCTTACCGAAGGTCAGCACATGGCCGATATTGCCGTGCTGTATCCCACGCAATCTGCCCAGGCGCTCAGCAGTCCCGAAGACGACTCAGCGGTCGACAGCCTCGATAAGGCATTACATGAAATATCCAATCTGCTTCTGGCCGGTCAACTGGATTTTAATTATCTCGATGAAAATACATTTTTAAGAAAAACGGAAATCATTAAAACCAAAACGGATGCGCTGTTGCGTTTTGAACAGGGCTCGCTGCAGAATGACTATCGAGTGCTTATCCTGCCGCCGCTGAAGCAGTGCAGTGAAATGCTGATGGAAAAGGTTACCCGATTTTATCAGACTGGCGGCAATATAATTTTTTGCGGAACCATACCTGAGAAAAATTTCAGTGGTGATGATTTCGATGAAAATATCCTTTCCGTCATGCGGCAGGCAGATAAAGCGCATAACAGTATTGGATCGGAAAACGGACGTTTGAACTTGTTTGCGATGAATGAAATTGTCCGCATCCCATTATTTATAAAAAATATCCGTCCCCCGGATGTGATGTTAAGCGATACTTGTCCGTATATCAATTACGTTCACAAAATCAGGGACGGTTTGGATATTTATTTCCTGTCAAACAACGGCGAGCGAACTGTTGACAGCGAAATCAGTTTTACGGTAAAGGGAACGCCTCAGCTTTGGGAGGCCGAAACCGGTGTAATTAAAAAAGTCACTGACTATCGTATTGAGCAGGATCGAACCGTGCTGCCGGTCCGATTTGCAGCGTACGGTTCAAAAGTGATTGTTTTCGATCGCAGCCAAAAAAGAATAATTTCGGATGAGCAGAAAAAAATCGTCCGGAATGAAAACAAAACTCCGGTAATTGCCCGCATTCCGTTGAAGCCATTCTGGCAATTTTGCAGCGCTGACGACAGCATTGAAAAGGAAATCAGAACCAGCGGGAGCTGGACCGAGGCGCAGCGATTCAATTACGATAATCAGATGATTAATGCGCCGGTGCATCCCCATTTTTCCGGAACGGGGATTTATAGTCAGACGTTTACTTTGCCGGATTCGCTTTTCAATCAAAAGCGGCGCTTTATTCTGAGGACTGACCGGGTAAGAGAAGTGATGGAAGTGAAGTTGAACGGACAACAGGCCGGTGTCCGTTGCTGGCCGCCCTTTGAACTCGAAATCACTGATAATTTAAAACCTGGCCCAAATCAAATTGAAATCGCGATTACCAATACCATGGCCAATCGCTACGTGCTGATTCAGAAACCGTATACCACCGGGGAAGATTGGGGACACGTCGTTCCATCCGGTTTAATTGATCCGGTGGAAATTGTCGTTTATCCGGATCATGCAAATTAGAATAATTGAGAATTGAAAATGACATCAAAAGAACGCATTAACATGTCCATGACTTTGGGTCAGCCTGATCGCGTACCGGTCTGGTGCCTGTTGAGTCTCGAACATATTATCAAACAGGGTACGAAAGACGGCACGCTGCCGGACACGGTGGATGCATTCATTGAGGCCGAATGTAATCTGACGCTGTGCTACGGATTTGACGGGCATATTGTCTATTTCCCCAATCTCAGAAAAAACAGTGATGTCAGGTCGCTGCTGGACAAAATGATATACGGTGTCCCGCATGGTAGTGAAACCAATATATTTGAAACCGCCGACCCGGAATCATGGGAGCCTCAAAACGCCCATTATGAACAGGATGATTTTTATGCCTGTGCACTTACACGGGATATACTTGGCCGGGATATACACATCGGCGCCTGGGTTCCCGATGGCTTTTCCAAAGCCATACAATGGTTTCCGGACATCGAAGAAGCGAGTCTGGCCATGATAACCGATCCGGCGCGTTTTGCAGCCCTGGTCGCTTATTTTGATCGCTGGAGCGCCAATCAGGCCCGTAATTTTATCAGCATCGGAGAAATCGAAAGCATCCAGATGTCCTCGCCCTATGCCGGCTCTTCCTTTATTTCGCGGGCCATGTACGAGCAGTTCGTATTGCCCTCCGTTGCGAGTCTGGCCGCCGCGGTAAAAGAGACGGGGGCGGTTTCCTATATTCATACCTGCGGATTTATCGGCGACCGGCTCGATCTGCTGGTAAAAAGCGGCAGCGACGGTATCGAATGCATGGATCCCCCTCCGCTCGGTGATGTCAGTCTTGCCGAAGCGAAGCAACGTATTGGCGACTGTATGTTTCTAAAGGGCAACGTTGATTCGGTCAACACGCTGCTTCTTGGTTCTGAAGATCAAAATGAAAAGATAATTCGTGAAACCATCGCCGCCGGGAAGCCCGGGGGCGGTTTTATCCTGAGCACTGCCTGCTCTGTTGCCCCGGATGTGCCGCCGGAACGGATCAAAAAATTGAGTGAACTGAATGTCAGGTTTGGGTATTACTGATATAAAGTGATACTTCTGACTTGATTTTGTCCCTTCCCCTTCAGAACTTTTACAATTATTAAAAAAGTAAACAATGAACATCGCAAAAACTGAATTCGGTATATGATTGCCAAAAATAGCCTTATAAATTTTATTGTAATATTTTCCCTTTTTACATTTGCCGGGCAAATTTTGGCTCAGGAAAGACCTGTTTCCTGGCAAATAATAGAAAATGTCAAACAGCACAGCACCTATCTGGCCTCTGATGCATTGCAGGGCCGGGCCACCGGAACTGCCGGTGAAAGACTGGCCGCGGAGTACATTGCCGAAGTGCTGAACAAATACAATCTGATCCCGATTGATCAGGATAATGATTACTTTCAACCGATTCCCATGCACGGCAGCCGTCCAATGAAAGAATCCCAATTGAAAATTATTTTCCCGGAGGCTGAATATAATCTGGAACTGTCTGAAGATTATGTATTGTACAAAAGCGGCGCCCAAACCTTTGTTCCGCAGCCAACGCCGATGGTATTCGTAGGGTACGGAATTGTGGCGCCGGAATTTGACTACAACGACTATATGTCCGTGGATGTATCCGGAAAAATTGTGGTATTTTTTGACGGTGAACCGCATTCTTCGGACCCAGCCTATTTTGACGGCAGCGCGCCGACCATCTACAGCTATCCGGAATCGAAGCAGCGCATGGCCATTGCCCAGGGCGCCATCGGCAGCATCCTAATACCACAGGATGACCAGCATAGCTGGGAACATTATTCGCGTCAGTTTTATTTTGAAGACATTTCCCTTGCTTACCGGGTAACCGGGCATCTGGGCATTTTAATCAATCCGGATAAAGCCAGTCTGCTTTTTGAAGGCTGTCCGTTGTCCCTGCCTGAAATCAAAAAAAGACTCAAAAATCATGAATTAATCTGCCTGGAACTGAAAAGCAAAATCTCATTTCGCGGCAGGTTCAGTGAACGGGAATTTATAACCAACAATGTCGCCGGCATGATTCCCGGTGCAAACGCAAGACTAAAAGACTCCTACATAATAGTATCATCACATTACGACCATCTCGGCGTGGGGGAACCGGTAAAGGGGGATTCGATTTACAACGGCATGGTCGATAATGCCCTGGGAACAGCAGCGGTACTGGAAATTGCCCGTCAGTTCTCTGAGTCAGACCGCAGACCTGACCGATCTGTTATTTTTCTATTTATAACCGGAGAGGAAAAGGGATTGCTCGGTTCGCGCTATTACATAGATCATCCCTTAAAACCACTTTATAAAACCGTGGCCAATATCAATGTGGATGGTTTGGCCATATTCGATACCTTTAATAGTGTGGTCGGTGTGGGCGCCGGACTTTCCACGCTGGGCCCCATACTGGAAGCGGTGGCCGGGTTGAATAATCTGCATGTAACGCCCTTGCCGCAGCAATTTTTGAATTATGAATCCTTCACAAGATCGGATCAGATGTCCTTTGCCTGTGCCGGTATTCCATCGATTTTAATCAGCGACGGACTTGATTACCGAAATATTTCACCGGCGGCGGGACTGAACCTGTGGCTGGACTGGCACGACAATATTTATCATACGCCGTTTGATGATATCAGTCAGTTTATCAATTACGATGCCGTAAGCCAGCACATTTCATTTTTATTTGATTTTTCCCATCGCTTGTCGATGATGGAACAGCAGCCGCAATGGAATCCGGGCGTTAAGTTTCGTTACCAGCGATTACAATCCATCGCTGAAAAAAAATAAAGCACTTTTTTATGAAACATCCATGATTTAAAAAACACACAAAAGTATGATTAAAGCGACGAAGGGAATTCATTCGTCAGCAAAGCGGTAAGAATCCCCCACCCCTGCCCACCTTCCCGCGCGTGGCTGATCTTTATACACACTTAACCCGTGGGTTTAAGGGCATGAGCTATTGTGGATCCGGCGGGTCTTATCGGAAAAATTACATATATCCCTGTTGCCGTATCCAGCCTCTGTAAGCCGCGCGCAAAGGCAAACGTTACAAAAGAGAAGTGCTTGCTTTTGCTCATCTTCTACAGTTAATAAGCAAGAATCCAGTAATGACGCGGGTTCACAGGGGCACAAAAACCCTTTGGCACTACAGATTGAT
>CAYXRA010000247.1:0-5888 GCA_964467525.1 uncultured Calditrichaceae bacterium | reverse complement strand
GGAAGTAACCATCCTGGTAACCGATTCCGGTTTGGGCGGCCTGTCCGTTGCCGCGGATGTGGTGGAACGCTTAAAAAACAGCGGCGTGTTTAAAAAAGCCGATGTTGTGTTTTTTAATGCCCAGCCGCACCTGGAGTCCGGTTACAATGATATGGAAACCACTGCGCAGAAAGTTGCGGTTTTCGAAAATGCCCTGCAATCAATGTATGAAAACTATAATCCGGATATCCTGCTTATTGCCTGTAATACGTTATCGGTGCTATATGAATTAACGTCGTTTTCGCAAAGCGCCGGAATTCCGGTCGTTGGTATTGTTGAAACGGGCGTGGAATTAATCGATAAACAAAAAGAGCAGGATACAGATCAGCGGGTGATTATATTTGCAACCCGGACGACGGTTAACCAGGACAAGCACCGGCAGGCGCTGCTGGCGCGGGGATGGTCAGCGGAAAATATCATAACCCAGGCCTGTCCCGGATTGGCGGGCCGCATCGAACGCGGTGTTGACCGGGATACCACGCGGGCATTGATAAACAAATATGTGAAGCAGGCCGCTGTTAATATAGGCAATGCTGATAAGCCTGTCTTGGTGAGCTATAACTGCACGCACTTTCCTTATGCAGATCATTTGTTCCGCCAGGCTTTTGCTGATCGGGACATTGAGGTTAAAAAGTTTCTGAATCCCAATCCGCTGATGGGTGATTTTATTTTTGACGGGCGCTATCTAAATCGATTTCCTGAAACCATAACCAGCGTGCAGGTCGTTTCGCAGGCAGAGCTGACAGAAGGGAAAATGGAAGCTATCAGCGGACTCATTGTACCTGTGTCACCCGAAACCGCCAATGCTTTATTAAACTACGATTTCAAGCCAAATCTTTTCCCCTGGCGTTCGATAGCGGAAGGGCAAAATTAGTTCACCGGTAAAACAGGTTGATATATTCCGCTACTTTTTGTTTACTTCAGTTTTTTGTGATTTAATAAAAGTGGGAAAACCACAAAGTCCGCCAGGTTATCACAAAGTACACAAAGTAAGAGTAATAATTTGGTGTATAAGCTTAGCGCCCTTTGTGGTTAATTACGGAATTTGAGGAAAAAACATATTGTCCCCCACAGTCATAAAAAAATCCCATGCTCTCCTCCGGAGAACACGGGATTTTATTCTACGGGATTGAAATTATTTAAACAACGCCCTGATCGATCATGGCATCGGCAACTTTCAGGAATCCGCCGATATTGGCGCCATTCACATAGTTACCCGGTGAGTCAAAACGTTCCGCAACCTCGACACAGGTCTTGTGGATGCTCTTCATGATGTGATGCAGACGGTTGTCAACTTCTTCACGCGTCCAGGGCAGGCGCATGCTGTTCTGAACCATTTCCAGCCCTGATACAGCGACACCGCCGGCATTAGCTGCTTTGCCCGGTCCGTAAAGCGCTTTGTTTTCAAGGAACAGTCTTACACCATCGGGTGTGGTCGGCATGTTGGCGCCTTCGCTGATAACATATACACCATTGTTCAGCAGATTCCGGGCATCGTTGAGATTGATTTCATTTTGCGTTGCACTCGGAAAGGCGCAGTCGGCTTTATGGTTCCAGAGCGGATTATATTCGGCGCCGGCTTCAAGCGGGGTATAAACGGCGTTCTTAAATTCATCGGCATATTCTTTGATGCGGCCGCGACGCAGATTTTTCAGTTCCATGACAAAATCCAGTTTTTCATGTGTGATGCCTTCTTCATCATAAATATAACCGGTGGAGTCAGACAGGGTAACGACTTTACCACCCAAATCCAGTACCTTTTCAGTCGTAAACTGGGCAACATTTCCACTACCGGAAACAAGACATACTTTACCTTTTAGAGAATCATTGCGGGTGCCGAGCATTTCCTGAGCGAAATAAACGGCTCCGTATCCGGTTGCTTCCGGACGAATCAGTGAACCGCCCCAGTTCAGACCTTTGCCTGTTAAAACACCGGTGAATTCATTCTTAATTTTTTTGTACTGACCGAACAGAAAACCGATTTCTCTGCCGCCAACGCCGATATCGCCCGCCGGAACGTCCGTATTGGGTCCGATATGACGATAGAGTTCATTCATAAAGCTTTGACAGAAACGCATGACTTCCATATCACTTTTTCCTTTGGGATCGAAATCGGATCCGCCTTTACCGCCGCCCATGGGCAGCGTGGTCAGACTGTTCTTGAACACCTGCTCGAAGGCCAGGAACTTCAGGATGCCGAGGTTCACAGAAGGATGGAAACGCAGCCCGCCCTTGTAAGGGCCTATCGCACCGTTCATTTCAATCCGGAATCCACGGTTTACATGAATTTCACCCTGGTCGTCTACCCAGGGAACGCGGAACATCACGACGCGCTCCGGTTCGATTATTCGTTCTAAAATTTTTGTGGAGCGATATTCCGGGTGACGTTCCAAAACCAGCGACAGTGATTCTGCAACTTCCTGTACCGCCTGATGAAATTCGGGTTCGGCAGCATTTTTTGCTTTTACTTCTGCCATCAGATCTTCAACAAATTGATTCATCGTAATCCTCCGTTTGGTTAAATTCCTTTTTAATGAATTGGTAGGTCATATAATTTATTTTGAAAGCATTGATTTTTACCGGCAGGATTTTTCTCATCATCTGATTTCATCACTTTGGATTTTTCTGCTAATTTGGTTATGAATAATATAGTTAAAGCGTTAAGGCGGTAAAATGGCAGATTTTGTGAAAAAAAAGTAATAAAAATTATTACAACTTGTTTAAAAATAATGCGGAATGAAAAAATATACAAAAAAGCCGTCCGCAATTATCGCCGACGGCGTTAAGTACAAATTACGGATGATAATTTAAAAATAGCTAAACCCACCCCTTGCCCCTCCCAAGAGGGGAACAATTAAAGTTTCCGCTTGTAAGGGGTTTACCAAATCGGTTGGATTAACCAATAGTACAGATATTACTCAAAAATGTCTTTCAGATTGGATAAACCGCTTTCCAGATCCTCGCCAAGCATTCCGTCCAGGAATAAACCGAAATAACGGCCCACCGGATAATCCAGCCCGGATTCGTAAATCCATTTAACCTCAGTGCCCTGTGCGGTACTGTCAAACTTCATAATATTTTCCGCTTCCAGGGTCTGAGGATCGAGGAAAACCAGTTTGGCTTCGACCTGTTCGTTGGGTACAATTTTGGTGATCGTCATGTGACCTTTGCCGATGATCTCGCCTTCCCAGGCCCATTTCTGGCCGACCTGTCCGGCCGGACCGGTGATTTCCTGTTTGGCCTCGGGCTCCATTCTGGACCAGGGATCCCATTTAATAAAATTGTTAAAATCAGCCGCAAAAGTAAATACGGTATCGACCGGTGCGTTAATTGTGGCGGAACGTTCGATGTGGGCCTGTGATGGTAAAAAGGCGGCAACGATCAGAAACAGACCGACAATAACGACCAGCACGATTAAAATGATTTTAAGGACCTTCATAAAAACTCCTCAATATAATTGAACTTTTGATGGGATGCGTTTTTAATAAACGAAACCTGTAATCAAATATTCCCCTTACTTTAGGCCCCTGCGCTTGAGCAATGGTTCAATATATGGCTCGGCCCCGCGAAATTTTTTGTAGAGCGTCATTGGTTCTTCCGTGCCTCCGGCTGCTAAAATGTGCTTTCTGAAATCTTCCGCTTTTTGCTGGTCGAATATGCTTGTCTTTTTAAAATAATGAAAAGCATCTGCATCCAGTACCTCAGCCCAGGTGTAGCTGTAGTACCCGGCGGAGTAGCCGCCTGCGAAAATATGCCGGTAGTAGGTGCTCCGGTAACGTGGAACTATTTCAGAAATCAAACCGATTCTATTCATAGATTTTTCTTCGAATGCCAAGACATCGAAATCCTGCGCTTCTCGGATCGTGTGCCAGTCCATATCGAGAAATGAAGCAGCCAGCCGTTCCACATAATGAAATCCCTGATTAAAATGGGCGGCTTTTTCTATTTTTTCTATCAATGCATCAGGAATCGGTTCGCCGGTTTCGTAGTGTCTGGCATAAGTTTTCATGACTTTGGGATCGGAGGCCCAGTTTTCCATAATCTGTGACGGCAGTTCTACAAAATCCCTGGCCACCGACGTGCCGCTGAGGCGGGGATAGGTGCATTCGGAAAGCAGGCCGTGCAGGGCATGACCGAATTCATGAAACAATGTGCCCACCTCGTCAAGGCTTAACAGCGCCGGCATATTTCCGGAGGGTCTGGAAAAATTGCCGACATTACAGATGACCGGATGCACGGCATTGCCTTCAATATTCGATTGCTTGCGATAAGCATTCATCCAGGCGCCGCCGCGTTTACTGGCACGCGGAAAATAATCGGTGTAAAGAATACCGATATGAGCGCCGTCCGCATCTTTCACCTCAAATGCTTTAACCTCGGGGTGATATTTGGGTACATCTTTGATCTCTGCCAGGGTGATACCAAATAATTTTGTTGCGGTCTGAAAAGCGCCCTCCCTTACCTTTTCCATTTGAAAGTATGGACGCAGTGCGGCGTCATCCAGGGCGTATTTTTGTTTTTTCAGTTTTTCCGCGTAATACCACCAGTCCCATGGCTGCAGTTTAAAATCGTGCCCCTCGGCATCGATCATATCCTGGAATACCCTGGCTTCCGCTTCAGCTTTGGGCAGGGCTTTGCCCCAGAAATCATTCAAAAAATCGTAAACGGTTTCCGGTGTTTCAGCCATATTCTTTTCAAGGACGTAGTGGGCGTGCGTTTCATATCCTAATAAATTTGCCCGCTCCAGTCGCAAAAGCACCGTTTCTTCAACAATTGCCTTATTGTCCAGCGCATCGCCATGGTTGCCGCGATTGATGTAAGCGCTAAATATTTTTTCGCGCAGGTCGCGTTTTTCCGAATACTGCAAAAACGGAATCATACTCGGTTTATGCAGGGTGAATACCCATTTACCGGGATGACCGCGTTCCTCGGCGGCTTCCTTTGCGGATTGGATAACCGCTTCTGGCAGTCCGGCCAGATCTTCCGCTTTATCTATGACCAGTTCGAAGCGATTATTTTCTTTTAAAATATTTTCACCAAACTTTAGGTTAAGCAGCGAAAGCCGCTCGTTGATTTCACGCAGACGGTTTTTATCGGCCGTTTCGAGATCGGCGCCGCGGCGCACAAAATCCTGGTAATATTTTTCAAGCAGCATTTGCTGTTCGTCATTCAAATCCAGCTTGGCTTTTTGTTCGAAAACAGTTTTAATGCGGGCGAACAGGTTTTCATTCAACAGAATATCATCGTAGTGCTTGGAGCGCATTGGAGCGACCTCTTTGGCAATTGCCTGCAAACGTTCGTTGGTATGGGCTGAATTCAGATTGCCGAATACGTTGTGGACCCGATCCAGCAGGGCGCCGCTGCGTTCCATGGCGACGATTGTATTCCCGAAGGTCGGTGCTTCGGTATTGTTTACAATGGCGGCAATTTCTTTGTTATGTTCATCAAACCCTTTTTTGTAGGCAGGCAGATAGTGATCCTCTTCAATCCGGTCAAACGGCGGCAGACCGAAGGGGGTATCGAATGCGCTGTAAAAGGGATTCTGTTCTTTTTGTGAACAGGATATAAACAGCAGGATAAGAATGAATAATGATAATACGATCCTTTGCATAAAATGTCCTCATCGTTTTTGTTGAACTTGATTAAGTAACTGTAAGATGAAAAGGTAATATATTTTTTTGAAAATAACCAATAGAAATATTATGTCCCACATGGGACATTTTTCATTTATGGGATTGGCCGTTGTGGTCGGCGGGGTAATGGGTTTGTCGATTCGATTTCCTCTGTTTCGATACCGATTCCGATAGCGACCCCCGACCCTGACTTTTTTTGACTCCAATCGGTGTCGG
>CAYXRA010000246.1:0-5921 GCA_964467525.1 uncultured Calditrichaceae bacterium | reverse complement strand
TGCGGAACGCCGGAGTGTTTTTTCTGAAAAGAAAACTGGGTCAGGGAAAACCAAATTCCGAAAAATGCCATGAAAGCCATAAAAAATGGTAAATAAGGCGGTTCGAGTAAAAAGGCCAGTAGCAGCAGCGGACTCATTACGAAATACAGAATGCTAAGCATGCGCTTCCATTTGCGGCTCCGGCTAATCGTGCGCTTAAATTTGATCTGACCGATCCAGATCATATGCAATAAATTAAGGGTAACAATGATCAGGACTTTAAGCAGCCAGTTATAATCCATGATTAGTCAATCCTGTTGTGATTAAACGATATTTTATAGCAAAGATAATACATTATTTGAAAACAGCAAACCAAAGTTAATATTTAAAATGTTTTATCATTTCACCTTTTTCTTCGATTTCGGTCATGGCTTCAATGCCGATTTTCAGATGCAGGTCAGTGAATTTTTCCGTGACCAGGCGGTCGGATTGTTCCGTTTTAATCCCTTCCGGTGTAAAGGGTAAATCAGATACCAGCAGCAATGCGCCGCGGGCTATTTCGTTGGCATGTCCGACGATAAAAATAGTGGCGGTTTCCATGTCTACGGCAATCGCCGACAGTTGCTTTAAATAAATTTTGAACTGTTCATCCCACTCCCAGACACGCCGGTTAGTGGTATAAACAACACCGGTCCGGTAATCCAGTTTATGCCCGACAATTTTATTGGATACAAACTTATGCAGCTTGAAAGAGGGCAGGGCGGGTACTTCCGGGGGCAGGTAGTCTTTACTGGTGCCCTCACCGCGAATCGCGGCAATGGGCAGAATGAAGTGTCCGATTTCCGTGGAATTTTTAATCCCGCCGCATTTTCCCAAAAAAAGTACGCCGTTGGGATTGCGGGCAATGAGCAAATCCATGATTGTCGCCGCATTCGGTGATCCCATGCCGTAATTGATGATGGAAAGTCCGCCGCAATTTGTCGCGGTCTGCATTGGTCTGCCCACACCCTGCACATCACAATCAAACTGACTGGCAAACTGTTTTACGTAATCACTGAAATTGGTCAGCAAAATATAGTCGCCGATATCATCGATTCTGGTTCCGGTATAACGGGGCAGCCAGTTTTTGGCAATCTCTAATTTCGTTTTCATAAGATCCGTCTGTCAGATATTGATTAAAAATTGTGTCTTGATGTCTCATTCAATACATTAATCAAAACAACGAACATGCTTCGAAATTTAAACAAATATAAAATTGTTATCAATGGCACTGCCAAAAGAACAGTATAAGGTAAAATTAACTCAGAAAGGATTTAACCGTGATAAAACAATTAACACTGTTACTTATATCCCTGATCCTGATCGGCTGCAGTGACAGCCGTTCTTTTAAGTTTGCATTCTTTTCGGACACGCATGTTTCAGAAGGAGGCAGCGGAGAAAGTGATTTAATTGCAGCCGTGCAGGATGTTAATCAGCATTCCGGAATCGATTTTGTTATTATTGCCGGCGACATCACTGAAGCTGACATCGGTAATAATCTAGATAAAGCCAAGGCCGCACTGGAAAAACTGGATGTGCCTTACTATATCATTCCCGGCAACCATGATACGAAATGGACTGAATCGGCGGGACAAAAATTCTTTGCACTTTGGGGTGATGATAAATTCGTTTTCGAACATGGTGGTCTGCGATTTATCGGTTTGCATCAGGGGCCGGAAATGCGTATGGCCGACGGGCACTTTGCCCCTCAGGATTTGCGCTGGCTCGATTCAACTTTACAAGCGATGCCCCATCCAGATCAGCCGCTTATTTTTGTGACACACTACCCGATTAATCCATCCGTGGACAACTGGTATAAGTTTCTTGAAATCATTGAAGACTATAATCCCCGGTTGGTTATTCATGGCCACGGACACCGAAATCGGCAGTCCGATTATTACGGCATCCCCGGTGTGATGTCCCGTTCAACATTGCGTGCCGGGGCTGAGAACGGCGGATACAATATCGTTCAAGTCCACACGGATTCAATATATTTCAGGGAAAAGGTTATTGGTGGTGAAATGAAACCGGCCTGGTGCCGTCTGACGCTGGACAGAAACAATACGGTGAGGGCAGAGGAAGATTTGCCTGATTTTTCTGTGAACGACAATTTTCCCGAGATTGATGTAAAATGGACCTATGAAGCCGGTTTTACCGTAACGGCCAGTCCGGCGGTTTACAAAGAAAAGGTAATGGTTGGCGATGCCGCTGGCACTATGCATTGTCTGAATCTGAAAAGCGGTGAAATGTTATGGCAGTTTAAGAGCAAAAACAGGATATACGCCGGAGCGGCTGCGGCAGAGGACAGAACCGTTTTTGCCAGCGCCGACAGTAATATTTATTGCCTCGATGTGGCTAAGGGCAAGCAATTATGGAAAATCAAAACCGGTGCGCCGAATGTGGCGGTTCCTCTGATCGAAGATGGAACCGTTTATATCGGGAGCAGCGATCATATTTTCAGGGCAATTGATCTTGAGTCCGGTGCCATTAAATGGACCTTCGATGAAGTAAAAGGATACGTGGAGTCAAAACCGGTTATTTATCAAAACAAAATTTTCTTCACTGCCTGGGACGAATCGGTTTATGCATTAAATTTAGATGATGGATCGCTGGAATGGAAATGGCAGGGCGGACGTCCGGGTTTGCTTTATTCGCCGGCAGCCTGCCGACCGGTTGCAGCGCATGGAAAGCTTTTCATCGTTGCGCCCGACCGGGTTATGACAGCCATTAACACGGAAACCGGCAAGACAATCTGGCGCTCGGATCAGTTTCAGGTTCGTGAAAGTATTGGCATAAGCGAAGATCAAAACCAAGTGTTTGCCCGGTGTATGCAGGATACGATTGTGGCCGTCTCTGCAAAAGCGGATAAATATCAAAAAATCTGGGCGGATCACTTTGCTTTTGGTTATGATATTGCCCCTTCATCTGTCGTGGCAAAATCAGGTACTGCTTTTGTATCCACTAAAAACGGACTGATCATTGCATTTGACGGCAGCAGCGGTAAGTTGAAATGGAAGTATAAGTTGAGCAATTCACTGATCAACACACTGCATCCGCTGAATTCCAAACTGATAGTAGCTTCCGGACTCAATGGAAAAGTATACTTGCTCGGCAAAGGTACAATTTAGAATTCGGGTTTTAAAGTATTTCCACAGCGAATCGCTGAACCTGGAAATATGATATATTTTAAACCTAAAAAGAATTAATAAATATCATAAAAAAAAACCCCGTCTGAGAGGACGGGGCTTTTTTTAAAATATCTTTTAGATTAATTATAGAAAGTACCAACCAGTGTGGTTAAATCGAGATCATATTCATTTACGATAACGCCATTTTTCTTAATCGTAACATGAGCTATTTCCGTCCCGTCAAATTCTATAGTACTCATCCACGGATCCATAGTAATGGTCATTGTGCCTATAGCAGACATGGTATGGGCTTTAGCTCTTTTCATCGTGAAACTGTCAATGTCGATGGCGACGATATAATTTAATACGGCGTCTTCACCGTTATAGACACAGTGGTTTTCTTTTGAGTATTGACCGGTAGCACTGATTTCATAATCGAGCGTTTTAAAACCATCCCATTCGATTTCCAGAAAATTATCGAAGATTACACCGTAATCGGGGTCATCTTCGGGGAAACCATAAGTACCTGTAGCGCTTGAATAGCTGTACATATAGTCTGCGGCGCCGGCTTTTTTGACGATTTCATCACCATTTTTGTATTGTACCTTCGTCATAAATTCACCGTGAAAATAGCCCTGATCTACCGTGCGTTCCCAAATATGATATTCGCCGGTCCAGGTATAACCATTAACTTTGGCTAAAGGTGCGCCGGATTGGGCGATAACTTCCTCGTTGTAATCCATGGTCTGGTCAACGGCGTCCAATGTATATTCAACTACATTTTCGGCCTCACCCTGAATCGTTTCAACATCAAGCGAAGAAATAGCAACTTCCTGTGCCTGGGGTTCTAATACGGAATTATCCTGCTCACAACCTGTAAATATCAACCCAAATGCTAAAATGCTTATGATTAATAATTTCTTAACCATGACTCAATCCTCCTTGTAAATCTTACTTAATAATTTAAAAATAACTAATTTTCCATTTTAAAAGAACCTATTCCATTCTTATCTTAAGCGTAAGAAAGATTTGAAAAAAAAATGTGATTAATCGCACAAAGAAAATCCTATTTTTAAAAATTCATTTAAATAGTCGCAAATGGTAATTTTCTAAGCTCGTAAATTAACTATTTTTAATAAGATACGTGCTTTTCTTTACCAAGAATATATGGGGTGATTTTAAATTTGTCAAGTCAATTTTTAGGTTATAATTTTAGTCATTCAGTATTCAAGAAATCGGAATAACCGCCCATGAAACCGTTTGATAAATTTATCTGTGTCAAATTAATTCCAATCATGAAGGATCAGGCCAGATATCATGCCCGGCGGCGCACCCGGGAGATTGTCCGGCGATTTATCCCGGATAATGCACCCTTGTCGGATATAGAGAGTAATTATGTCGGTGCGCTTGGTGAGGTTGCAGTCCGCTATCTATTTTCAGGAGAAATTGATCTGGAAGACCGATACGCCCGTCACAAAGTCGACTCCGGGGATATTGTTATCAATGGCAAAGCATACGATATTAAGTCGGAAGCTATACCTGAAAAGTTTTATCGTAGATTGTATGACGGCAGTATCAGAGATTATGAACCTTATGGCTGCCGGGTCTGGACGGCCGCACATTTAAAACACCTGAATAAATACAACGGTGGCATAATATTCACCGCGGTGGCCGTGCCCGGTGATGCGAAGAGGGACAGAGAAAAAGGCATACTTCGCCCGAGAATCGTAGAATTTATCGAGGAATTACTTGTTGTGGGTTACGTTGAACCGAAAGCATTCAAATCCAAAGAACCCACCTGGTACGCACCCGAAGATCCACGTACGCACAGAAGACGAAAATACAATTCACTGAATTATATTTTTTATCATTCCGAGCTTAAGTCTGTTAAGCATTTAAGCCCGGAATGATATGTATTTTACATAGATTTTCTATACTCACGATTGATTCGATTTTTAGCCATCGATTATCAGTCAAATATTCTTTTGATGCGCGGTCAGAGTGAGCAATAATCAGATTAAGAGAATGAAATCATTCAAACTCAGGCGACTTTCTGTATTTCAACCAGTTCAATGTCGAAATGCAAATCCTGCCCGGCCAGGGGATGGTTGGCATCGAGTGTTACCTGATCATCCTCGACCTCAGTGACCGTAACCGGAATGCGCTTACCATCCGGCTGCACGCTTTCAAGCTGCATGCCCACTTCCGGATTGATATCCGACGGGATTTTATCGCGGCCAACCGGTATAACCAGATTTTTTTTATAATCACCGTAAGCTTCATCAGACGGAATTGTGATCGCTTTGCTTTCCCCTTCTTCCATGCCCATTACGGCATTTTCGAAGCCGGTGATAACCTCGTTCTTCCCTAAGTTGAAGCTTAGGGGATCACGATCTTTAGAACTGTCAAAAATAGTACCATCGCTGAGTTTGCCGGTATAATGTACTTTAACTACATCACCTTTTTTGGATTTAGCCATTGGTTAATCCTTTTTTTATTGAAACGTACAATTGTTTACGACACTTAAAATAAAAGAAGCTTATATTTAGTGGTTAAAATAAATAAACTTCTGTTATCAGTAAGTGAATTATTTGTGCGCTTTAATTTGCAACACGCCTTAAGATAAGGATATTCCTGACGAATCAAAATTTTTTTGAGTATAGGTGCGGATTACGTCAATGGGAAATGGTTAGATTCTTACTTGCGAAATCTGAGCGTGTATCTCTGACTTTGCCAACGCCAAATCCCCCTCTCCTGTATCCCGCCCGGGCGGGA
>CAYXRA010000245.1:0-5930 GCA_964467525.1 uncultured Calditrichaceae bacterium | reverse complement strand
CGTAAGCACTGTGATAGGGACTGACCGGAATGCGCATACGCTCTGTAGTCCCATCGGCAAGGGTAATGTCAAGATTCGGGGCATGTAAGCTTTGTCCTTGAAATATCCGCCGGAATACCATAATTTAAACCGCAATTTTATAATCAAAACAAATCAAAAAGAAATCCGCCATGAAAAATAAATTTTATCCCGGTCATCCCCTGCACAATCTGCTCAAAGAGCGTATTCTGATTATGGACGGGGCGATGGGCACGATGCTCCAGCGTTACAACTTAAAAGAAACGGACTACCGCGGAGAACGATTTAAAGATCATCCCGGCGACCTGAAGGGCAACAACGATATTTTGTCGCTGACCCGTCCCGATATCGTCACTGAAATACACCGCGCCTATCTGGATGCCGGCGCCGATATCATCGAAACCAATACCTTCAATGCCAACGGCATATCCCAGCGGGATTATGCCATGAGCGATCTGGTCTATGAAATGAATCAGGCTGCCGCCAAAATTGCCAAACAAGCCGTTGCCGAATTCAGTAATCAAAATATCCGGAAACCGCGTTTTGTGGCCGGCGCCGTCGGTCCGACCAACCGCACCCTGTCCATGTCCGCCGATGTGAACGATCCCGGTCAGCGCGCCGTGACCTTTGACGAAGTCGCCGAGAGCTATGACCGGCAGATTCGCGGCTTAATCGACGGCGGCGTGGACCTTTTGCTGATTGAAACCATTTTCGACACCCTGAATGCCAAGGCCGCCCTTTACGCAACAGAAAATTATTTTGAGCAAATTGGAAAACGCATCCCGGTGATGCTTTCGGTAACGATTATCGATCAGAGCGGCCGCACCCTGTCCGGGCAAACCCTGGAAGCATTCCTCGTTTCCGTTGCCCGGTACGATCTGTTCAGTATCGGACTGAACTGTTCGCTCGGGCCAAAACAAATGCGCGCCTTCATCGGGGAACTGAGCCGTTTAACGCCGCTATACACCACTTTGTATCCCAATGCCGGTCTGCCCAACGCCTTCGGCGAATATGATGAAACGCCCGCTGAAATGGGAAAGGTGCTCAAAGCATTTGCGCAAAGCGGATTTGTAAATATGATCGGAGGCTGCTGCGGTACCGGTCCGGATCATATTCGCGAATTTAATGCCCTGATAAAAGATATTCCCCCGCGCCGGCCGCCTGAAGTGAACAACGATACCCAATACAGCGGACTGGAACCTTTGACGATTTTTCCCGACAGTAATTTTATCAATATCGGCGAACGCTGCAATGTTGCCGGTTCGCGTAAATTTGCCCGGCTGATTAGAGAAGATGACTTCGAATCGGCGCTTGCCGTGGCCCGCGATCAGGTCGAGAACGGCGCTCAGATTCTCGATATTAACATGGATGAGGGTCTGATCGATGCGGAACGGGCGATGCGCCATTTTCTCAATCTGCTGGCCGCTGAACCGGATATCGCCCGTCTGCCCTTGATGATCGATTCCTCAAACTGGTCGGTCATCCGCGGCGGACTCAAATCCACGCAGGGAAAATGTATCGTCAATTCGATCAGTCTGAAGGAAGGCGAGGCGGCATTTATCGAACAGGCGGTCGAAGCCCGTCGTTTCGGCGCAGCGGTGGTGGTGATGGCCTTCGATGAAAAAGGTCAGGCTGAAACCGTGGAACATAGGGTGGCGATCTGTAAAAGGGCCTATACCATTTTAACGGAACAGGTCGGTTTCCCGCCGCAGGATATTATCTTCGATCCCAATATTTTTGCCGTGGCCACCGGCATCGAAGCGCATAATACCTATGCCCTCAATCATCTGGACGCGGTACGCGAAATCAAACGTTTATTTCCCGATGTGAAAATCAGCGGCGGCGTCAGTAATCTGTCCTTTTCATTTCGCGGCAACAATGCCATCCGCGAAGCGATGCATTCCGCTTTTCTCTATCATGCCGTTCAGGCCGGTATGGATATGGGGATCGTTCATGCCGGACAAATCACGGTTTACGAAGAAATTGAGCCTGAACTGCTGCAGCGTGTCGAAGATGTGCTGTTCAATCGCCGGCCCGATGCCACGGAACGGCTGGTTGACTTCGCCCACAAAGTAAAACAAAAGGGCAAAAGGGAGCAAAAGGAAGCGGCGTGGCGCACGCTGCCTGTCAAAGATCGTTTACGTCACAGTCTGATCAAAGGGATTACAGATTTTATCGATAGTGATTGTGCGGAAGCGCTTAAAGTATATGGCGACCCCCTGAAGGTGATCGAAGAGCCGCTGATGGATGGAATGAATGCGGTGGGGGATTTATTTGGCGCCGGCAAGATGTTTCTGCCCCAGGTGGTCAAAAGCGCACGCGTGATGAAAAAAGCAGTGGCCTTTCTGACGCCTCATATCGAAGCCAAAAAAGCCGGTAAGAAACAGGAACCGCGCGCCAGAATCGTTATGGCAACGGTGAAAGGCGACGTGCATGATATCGGTAAGAATATCGTTGGCGTGGTTTTGGGATGCAATAATTATGCGATTACCGATCTTGGCGTGATGACCCCGGCGGATAAAATTATACAGACAGCCCTGGATCACAATGCTGATATGATCGGACTGAGCGGACTGATTACCCCTTCACTGGATGAGATGGTGCACGTGGCCGGAGAAATGAACCGGCGCGGACTGACCATACCCCTGCTGATCGGCGGGGCGACGACTTCCCCGAAACACACCGCCGTAAAAATCAGTCCCGCTTATACCAGCGGTACCGTTGTGCATGTACCCGACGCCTCGCGCGCCGTTTCGGTAGTCGGTGAGCTGATGCACCCGCAAAAGGGTCGTTTGTTCAGGGAAAAAATCAATGCGGACAATCAGCAACGGCGGGAAGATTATTTAAGCAGAACGTCGGAAACAAAACTGATCCCGATAGAAGCGGCCCGCCAAAATCGTCTGCAAATCGATTGGGACGAAAGCGATATTTTTACACCGCTTGAAGCGGGGATCAGGCAATTTAAAAATTATCCGATCGATGAAATTCGTAATTATATCGACTGGTCGCCCTTCTTCAAAGCCTGGGAAATTAAGGGCCGTTATCCGGCAATATTTGATGATAAGGAAAAGGGCGGGGAAGCAAAAAAATTATTTGCTGATGCGCAGAATTTGCTGGATAAAACTATCGAGGCAGGCTGGCTGGAGGCCGAAGCGGTAACCGGGATATTCCCGGCGAACCGTATCGGTGATGATATTGAGGTGTATGCGGATGAAAAACGGGACAGCGTTGTAGCCCTAATTCATACACTGAGGCAGCAGACGCCCAAACGTCCCGGTCAGAGTCATAAAGCGCTGGCTGATTTTATCGCGCCGCGGGAAAGCGGAATGACCGATTATATCGGCGGATTCACCGTAACCTGCGGGCTGGGCAGCGAACGAATCGTCAGACAATTCGAAGAAAATCACGACGACTATCAGGCGATTATGATCAAAGCCCTGGCCGACCGTCTCGCGGAAGCTTTTGCCGAGTTGATGCATGAAAAAGTGCGTAAATCGCTTTGGGGGTATGCGCGGGATGAAGCGTTTACCAATGAGGAACTGATACGCGAACGGTATCAGGGCGTACGTCCGGCGCCCGGCTATCCGGCCTGTCCCGATCACACCGAAAAGCAGACGCTGTTTAAACTGCTTAAGGTCAATGAATTAACCAGCATCCGGCTGACCGAAAACTTCGCTATGCATCCCGCCGCTTCGGTTTGCGGCTATTATTTTGCCCATCCCAAATCCCAATATTTCGGCCTCGGCAAAATCGGTAAGGATCAGGTGACGGATTATGCGCGCCGCAAAGGTATGGACATCGCTGTGATGGAAAAATGGCTGTCACCTAATCTGGGTTACTGAAGGTACAGAATCATAGGGATTTGATCACGCAAAGTCGCAAAGATCGCCAGGAAGAAATTATTCAACTTATTAAGAAAAAATCCAAAAAGCGTTTTTATAGCTTGTTTGTGAAAACAAATAAAATTAATCCAATCCTTTGCGTCTTTGCGACTTTGCGTGATATTTTTAAAAATTACAGGTGTAATAACGAACAGATTCCTCAGAGCTGTCATTCCCGGCTTAACTGTTAATCCATAATTAAACCAATGCATTGATAAGTATTTAGTGAAGGCAATGACCCGACAACAATCATTCCTTCTAATCATACCACAAAAATTTTACCGTAGGAATCTCTTGCCAATCTGCCGAAATCACTGCGTAATAACTGCATCGCAGCGGGCAGCATGCGCATGATATCGCCGGCAACCATACCGTCAGTACCCACTTCCTTTGCGGCCAGATCACCGGCAAGACCGTGGACAAAGACGCCCATATTTACCGCCTGCCTCAGGTCAAAACCGATGCCGTACATGGCGGCAATCGCTCCGGTCAGCACGTCGCCGCTGCCCGCCGTGGCCATGCCCGGATTCCCGCTTAAATTAATAAGCGTGCTTTTGTCCTTATGGGCAATCAGCGTATGGGCGCCCTTCAGTACAACCGTGGCATTGAGTGCTTTCGCCGTAGCCTGTACCACTTCCACCGGCTTGCTTTGGATTTCACTGATTTTCATGGCCGTCAGACGGGCCATCTCTCCCGGGTGCGGCGTGACGATGGTTTCGGCGCTGCGCGCTTTGATGCTGTCCTGAAATCCGCTGATTGCCGTGATACCGTCGCCGTCGATCAGTACCGGTTTGGTGATTTCGGCGCACAGGTCGCGAATCAGTTGCTGGGTTTCCTTGTTTGTGGACAGGCCGGGACCGATCACCACGAGATCGACGTCACCGGTAATTTCCAGCAACGCATCCAGATTTTTCAGACTGATGCTGCCTGTTTCCGTGGGAATCTGCGGAACGAATACAATTTCACTGCCCTTATTGCCGATAAACCGGGAAACCGTGTCCGGCGTCGCCAGGTAAGATAAACCGCCGCCGGCCATAAGGAACGACTGCGCGGCGAAATAGGGCGCGCCGAGATAGTTCGAGGAACCGGCCACGAACAGCACCTTTCCGAACGTACCCTTGTGTCCGTCACTTTGACGCTTTGGCAGGGGAAGCGGATCGTTGACGGCAATTTTCAGATGTTTGCCGTCGTGCAGCTCCGGGGGAAATGAGATGTGCGTAACGAATAATTTACCATTATAATCGTAGCCGGGATAGAGCAGGTTGCCCAGTTTGGGCAGGCCGAAGGTAACGGTATAATCCGCCCGCACCGCCGTACCCAGCACCTGACCGTTATTGCCGTTGATGCCTGAAGGAATATCCAGACTCATTACCGGTTTTCCGGCATTGTTCATGATTTCAATGGCGTCATTATATTTACCTTCGACATCGCGGTCCAGACCGGTGCCGAAAACAGCGTCGATGATCAGATCGTAATCATCCAGTTTGGATTTTATCTTTTTGGGATCGTTCAGCGAAAGTATCTTAATCTTCAGTTTTTTTGCGATATCATAATTAAATTTTGCTGCCCCTTTAAATTTTTTGGGATTACCGGGCATGTAAACGGTTACGTTGCCGCCATTGGATATCAGTTTGCGGGCAACAACCAGTCCGTCGCCGCCGTTGTTCCCTGAACCGCAGATGATAACAAAATTTTTATCCTGAATGCCAACTTCCTGCATGATTACAGAGGTAGCCGCAAGACCGGCATTTTCCATCAGAATTTCTTCTTTAACGCCATATTCTTTTACTGCGCGGCCGTCCAGTTCACGCATTTCCTTAACGCGGCTGATTTTCATGGTATGCCTCCGGTTTGTTATTTGATTGAATAAAAACGTAAATTAATCAATAATTGGAAAGCTGTCAAAGTGCTTGGTGATGAGGGGGTTAAATGAGGTATCGATTTATGCCGGGGAAAATACTTGACACTAAAAATGAATTTAGTGGGGTTTTGTGCTTTAGTGTTTTCGTGGCAGAAAAAAGAACCGCCACT
>CAYXRA010000244.1:0-5953 GCA_964467525.1 uncultured Calditrichaceae bacterium | reverse complement strand
ATGAAAACAATTAAACTCTATTTCGACGAACCCAAAGAATTTTCGCCAAGGTTTATCCAACCGCTCACGGGATTAAGAGGATTGTATTTCATATTTGCCGATAAAACCCAAATAACCTATCCGTTCAAAAAATCCCGTTTGCTCTATATCGGCATGAGCGAGAAGAAAACCAACAGCATCGGTAAACGGCTGGCCAATCATTATGACGGCGCATCCAAGAATGTGGGCATCACCAATTATAAGAAAGTGGACCATTTATATTTCACCCATATTAATTATGAAATGTTGAGAAATTTATGGGACTACCGGGTGGAAGACCTGGAGAGCTATTTTATCCTTGATTTTGTAAAGCATTACGGCGTTTATCCTATCTGCAATAATAAAACAGGGTTTGAAATTTTAAACACCAAACTTGATATAAATATTGATATTAACTGGCCATATTTTGAATGAGAAACAATCATGAATGAACACATAAAAAGCGGTAAGCAAATACTTAATGAATTTTTTGAGGAAATCAAAAAGATACCGGATGTTGATGAAACCGTTGTCAATACCATTGTCGAACTCTATAAAACCGGTAAATTATCGGATAAAAATCTGTCCAATGCCCTGCTAGAACTACGGGAGAAACCCAAGAATGAGTAAAATTAAAAATATAACCATAAAGGGCTTGCGGGGCATTAGAGAAGAAATCAACTTCCCGTTGGATGGCAAATCCATTTTGCTGTATGGTGAAAACGGATCCGGCAAAAGCAGCGTTACCGACGCCATAGAGTGGTTCTATTATGATAAGATTGACCATCTGTCCAATGAAGAGATCGGGCGCAGGGGGCTGGAAGGATTGAGAAATATTTTTCTGGATGATGAAGAGGATGGGTATATATCTATTGAATACACGAAGCCGGAACTCAATGCTTCAAAAATTATATCGGTATCCAAATCAAAATTAAATACCCGTTTTTCAACCAATGCTTTCGTTTTTTATAATTTTTTGCAGGAATCGCAGAGCGAGCAAATCTATTTAAGATACGGCGATTTGGTTAGTTTTATCCTGGCAACCAAAGCCGAAAAATTAAATACACTGTCGGAAATCATCGGATTTTCCGAGGTGATCAAAATTAGGGATACAATAAGAAAATCGCTAAACGCCTTAAAGAGAGAAATCAAAAACAGAGACTTTGCGTCTCAAATTGATTACCAGCAATCACAATTAATCGAACAGCTTGGACAAAACATTGTATCCGATGAACAATACCTGGAAACCATTAATGCGCTTATTGAACCGCTGCCAATAGATAAGAAAGCTACCCAATTTGAAGATATTGATGATATCCTTGATTTATTAAGAGCACCTGAAGATACCCAGGTGGTTGAACAACAACTCTTTCTGGGCAGGGTTAAAGGCAATGTAAACCGCTTAAAGAACTTGAATCATGCCATTAAAGAACAATATGAAACCTATTATCAGCAATACCAGAATATCATATCTGATATTGAAAAGCTCAATAAAATTAAACTTGAAAGTTTGTTGACCGAGGGCGAACGGGTTTTAAAAGAGGAAATAATCAAAGACGATGTTTGCCCGCTATGTTTACAACCCAAAAAGAAACTGGATTTACTCAGGGAAATTCAGGAAAGGATTGAAGAATTACAGAAGTATAAGGACGAAAAATCTAAATTAGAAGAAGCGAAGTCTGCGCTTCAGGAAAATGTTGCCGGTGCGAAGAGCTTATTGAATACAATGCTTTCAGAATCTCAAATGGATTTAGAAGTGAATGCGAAATTAAAATCTAAGATCGAGCAGCTTGATCAGGGTTTTACTCAATATGAGCCGGAAATTAAAGTTGACGTGCTTACGGGTAAATCCATAAAGGAACTAAGTGATTTACATATCCATGAAAGTCAATTCGAAGAAATTGAAAAAATAGCCGCTGCACAGTTAAAGCAATTACAAGAAAATAAAAAAGGCGATTCTAAATTTGATGTTCATAGTAAAATTGCCCTATCCAAAAATGCATATCTGAATATTAAGCGTTTGAAGCAAACCAAAGAAAACATTGAAAATCAGCAATATACATTAGAGAAAATTTATACCGCCTTCATTGTAAAAATGGAAGAGGGCTTCAAATCTTTTTTAGATCACCTTTCTACTGATATTAATGAACTGTATACGTTTATGAATCCCGGCGAACATATTGCAGATATAAATCTTGTTCCCATACAAAAAAATGATGAGTTTGCCGGCATCACCATCCAATTCAAGTTTTTTGACAATGAGGTCATTCCGCCGAATAAATATTTAAGCGAATCCCATCTAAATTGCCTGGGCCTGGCATTCTTTCTAACCTCTGTAAAGGCATTCAATAAACAAAACAAATTTTTTATTCTGGACGATGTGATCTCAAGTTTTGATGCCAACCATCGAGCCCGATTTGCCAATCTGCTTACCGAAAAGTTTTCGGATTATCAGATTTTGTTAATGACCCATGAAAAGGACTGGTTTGATTATGTGACTAAAATGGTCAAGGGCAAAAGCTGGCTTGTTAATACCTTTAAATGGCGGGAAGAAAGCGGACCGTCTATCGACATACCTTTACCTGCAGTAAAAGAGCAAATCGAAAGCAAAATATCAAATAGTGATTTAGATGGACTGGGCAATGCTATCCGTAAATATCTGGAAGGACTTTTAAAAGATATGGCATTAAATCTTGCCGTACCGGTAAAATATTTAAACAATGACCGCAATGAAGATCGTATGGCCCATGAATTATTGTCATCACTGAAATTCCATATAAAGAAGAAAGCAGGTTCATCAATCGATACATCATCAATAGATCGTCTTTTAGATTCAACTTTTATAGGAAACAAAGATTCCCACGACAGTTCTTACAATGTTTCATTAGGGGATTGCAGAGCCTTGTGGGATGATGTGCTCGAATTAAAAAAACTGTTTTTTTGCGAGTCATGTAACAAATATGTTTCAAATAGATATTATGATGGGGTTAATAAAAAAATAAGGTGCTCATGTGGTATACTAATATATAATTGGAACTAATTAGATGCTGGCAAAGGAAGCGTATAAGAAGATTTTTTTGAGTTGAAGCAACTATATTATTCATCTCTTTCCTAATCCAATAATTTTGGTTATCTTATCCCCATCTCAGTTTCGTTTAATTAAACCATATCAGGAGACCGTTAAAATGGCTAAACAATCCATCACCGCGATTATTTTAATCCTTATCATAAGCGCATTGCTCTGCGCCCATCCGGGTAAAATCGTTAAAAAATTTCCCTTAAAGCATACCTTTCCCACCGGACTGACCTTTGACGGCAAGCATCTGTGGCTGGCCGATTACAAAGCCGATAAACTGTTCATGATCGAGCCGGACAGCGGGCAAGTTGTACGTTCGATTCCCTCGCCGGGATTCTGGCCCATGGGTCTGGCCTGGGACGGTAAGCATCTCTGGAATGTAGACGGCAAGCAGAACATGATTTTCAAAGTCGATCCAGAAAACGGCGCCATTCTGGAAGCCATCGAAGCGCCGTCGTCTAATCCCGAGGGCCTGACCTGGGACGGCAAAACCCTGTGGGTGAGCGATCAGCGGGCCAATCTGATCATGAAAATCGATTTAAGCGACGGTACGGCGGTGAAAAAAATAGACGGTCCGGCGCGCTCGGTGCAGGGATTAACCTTCGACGGCAGGCATCTGTGCAGTTCCGATCGCCTGACCGATGAAATTTATATGATCGATCCGCAAAGCGGAGAAGTGATTATTATCATCGAAGCGCCGCACAAATATCCGCGCGGCCTGGCCTGGGACGGCAACCATCTGTGGAATGTGGATTACCAGAGCGATTCGCTCTACCAGATAATCAGCAGGGATGACGAACCGTATGTGCTGAAAAATACCCGCAAGGCTAAAGTGACTTTCACCCATGAAGTGAAAATCAGCGGTCCGGGGAAAATGCTCAACCTCGATACTTATATTGCCATCCCCTGGGATATGAATCAGCAGAAGATCGGCACCAAAATCTTTTCCCCGGTGGATTATAAGCTGGAAAAAGACCGCTGGAATCAGTCCGTTGCCGCCTTTAATTACCGTAATACCGGCAGCGATTCCGTGCTTAAATCACTGATAATTGTTGAAGCGGATATATCTGAAATTCAGTATTTCATCTTTCCCGATCGCTGCGGCACGCTGAAAGATATCCCCAAAGATATCCGCGAACTGTATACGGCCGACGGCGGTAAGTATCTATTGAGCGAAAAATACATTCAGGATCTGTCGAAGAAAATTGTCGGCGACGAACAGAATCCCTACTGGATTGCCCGCAAAATTTTCGATTACGTGCGTAAAAATCTGGAGTACAAATTAGAGGGCGGCTGGAATGTGGCCCCGGTGGTGCTGGAGCGCGGCACCGGTTCCTGCTCCGAGTACACCTTCAGTTTTATTGCCCTGGCCCGGGCCGCCGGACTGCCTGCGCGTTATGTGGGGGCCATCGTGGTGCGCGGCGATGATGCCAGTCTGGACGAAGTTTTTCATCGCTGGCCGGAAATATATCTGCCCAATTACGGCTGGATTCCCATCGATCCTCAGGGCGGCGATAAAGCGGCCCCGCGCGACCGCATCCGCAATATCGGCAGTTTGTCCAACCGTTTTCTGATCACCACCCAGGGCGGCGGCGACTCGGAATATCTGGGCTGGTATTACAACTACAATCAGAAATACCGGACCGAACCCAAGGTAAAGGTGCATATTGAGACTTTCGGGGAGTGGGAGCCGCTGGAATAAGAGGCCCCACCCCTGTCCCCTCCCCATCCCGCCCAAGGCGTGACAGGGAGGGGCAAGGCGATTCGGATTAAGTGGGTTGGTGTTGTAACTATAATCAGACATACCGGACTATGCCCAGAGTGCGGGTGAGTATTAAGACATTGGGGGAGTGGGGTATCTTTGTATTTTATCTCATTCATTACAGGATTAAAGGGAGAGCATGTTATCGGGAGCGAATAAACGGTTGCACATTACGATAATCATTTGTTCTATGATGATTGCCTTCGGTTTTGCCCGGCACAATACCTATCCCTGGCTGGATCGGAATCACGAAACCGGTAACACCATCGCCGGTATGATTGCGCTTCCGCCGGGCTATGAGCGGGTGAACGCGGCGGAAGATTCCTTTGCCCGCTGGCTGCGTCATTTGCCGGTGCGGCCCGGGGCATTGAAGGTGCGTTTGTACAACGGTCAGTTGAAGCCCAATCAGTCCGCCCACTATGCGATCATCGATATCGATGTCGGTGAAAAGGACCTGCAGCAATGCGCCGATGCTCTGATGCGTCTGCGTGCGGAATATTTGTTTTCTCAAAACAAACACGATGCCATTCATTTTAATTTTACCAGCGGTGATCGCGCGGACTGGATAAAATGGCGGCAGGGCTGGCGTCCCGAAATTGACGCCAATCGCGTGCAGTGGCGAAGGCAGGCCGCCGTCGATTCATCTTACAAAAATTTCCGGCGCTACCTGGAAACGGTTTTTATTTACGCCGGCACTTATTCCCTGAAAAAAGAACTGCACAAAGTCGCTGGTCCGCAGGATATCCGGATCGGTGATGTGTTCATACAGGGCGGCTTTCCCGGTCACGCCGTGCTGGTGGTGGATATGGCCCGCCACAGCGTAACCGGCGAAAAAATATTTTTACTGGCCCAGAGCTACACCCCGGCCCAGGATATTCATATATTGAAGAATCCCCTGAACAGCGCGCTGAGTCCCTGGTACAAAGTCAAAGACGGCGGCCGCCTGCAAACCCCGGAGTGGGAATTTGACTGGGGGGATTTGCGGCGGTTTTGAGCAGAAATTAATTAATTTTATCCGCTTTTGTAATCTTGTGGTCGCAAAAGGGACACTTGCCGGAAAATATACCGCCCACGCAGCCGTTACAGATAATCCGGCG
>CAYXRA010000243.1:0-5970 GCA_964467525.1 uncultured Calditrichaceae bacterium | reverse complement strand
ATCTTAAGTGTATTGTGCGTGCGATCATATTTAATCAGTCCTTTATCAAAGCTGGTCATCCATAAAATATTTTGCTGATCTTCAAAAATACTGCCCACATAAATAATACTGTTGCTGTCCGGATGGAAAACGCCTTTTTTATAGGGTTGAAAAGACTGGGTTGTTTTGTTGAACATATTCAGTCCGCCGTTTCCGCACCAGAAATTTCCACTTTGATCCCGATAAAAACAAAATATATAATTACCACCTACGCTGTTAGTATCACCCGGCTGATGTTTAAAATGATCTACCACTTCACCTTTTTTATTCAATCGAAAAAGGCCTTTACCATGTGTACCAATCCACAATATATCGGGTTCTTCCTGATAGATAGATTCTATGGGAAAGGATAAATATTTATGGATTTTCGTATTTTTAACATAGTTGCTATAATGCATGATGCGATCTTTGTCACGTTCAAAAATAAACAGCCCTGCGTTGCTTCCGACCCAAATTATTCCATACATATCTCGGAAAAGCGTGTTCACTTTTTGCAGTTTATCTTCTTTGCTTTCCGATAAATATATGCGGTAATTTTTTACGTTTCCGGTTTTCAGATTGACATAATCCACACCGCCGTCATGGGTGCCCACAAGTACGGATAGGGAATCCATCTCGAGGGCACAGGCTGCTGCCTGGCCATGTAAACCATATTTTTCGCCAGGCATTTTAAATAAGTGAATAAAGCGCTGCTTTTTCCAGTCAAACTTATTAATACAGCCGGCATCCGTAGCGATCCAGATGATTCCCGAACGATCAACGAATATATCGTGGATGGAGTTATCGTTGAGGCTGTAAGGGTTGGAATCGTTTTGCTGTAAGTGGGCGTACAAGTCATGTTTTTTATTGAGCAGATAAATGCCATCCTGGGCGGTGCCAATCCAGAGAAATCCTTCTTGATCCTGAGCCAGCGAAGTAACATTTAAGAAATCCAGCTCCTTATATCCGATAAACCGTTGTTTATGTTCATCGAGTTGAAAAAGCCCGTGCTGTGCCGTTCCAACCCACAATGTTCCGTCGGTAGCGTGCAGTAGTGTATTGATTGTAACCGAATCACCAGTGTTTGAGTCATGGGAAATATACAAATATCTTCGAAAAGACCCGGTTTGATAATCAAATTCGTTGAGCCCATTGTAAGTACCGATCCATAAACGATTGGAATCGTCTTCATAAATTGTTTTAATATTGTCACTGCTGATTGACGTTGAATCCAGGGGATCGTGCTTAAACTTTTCGAAGGCCCATCTGTTTTCCAATGCGGTAAACGTGCTATCATACACTAATTTGTTTAATGCCCCATTCTTTCGTGCGCCGATCCATAAATTCTTTTTGTGATCGAAGCAAATGGCATCAAGGGCATCGCCTCCCAGGCTCTGTGCTTTTGTTTCTTCATGACGTATTTGAAAAAAACCTTGTCCATCGGGGCGCAGTTTATTCAAACCGGAGTAACCCGTGGCAAACCATAAATTACCATTATCATCTTCTGTAATGGCTTTAATCTGGGAGTGAGAAATGGAGGTACTGTCGCCGGGTTGAAACAGAAACTCCTTGACTTCATAGCCGTCATAGCGATCCAGACCCGCAGATGTACCAAACCATAAAAATCCGTAACGGTCCTGATAAATACATACCACGCGCATGGAAGAAAACCCGTCCTGTAGCGTCAAATGCTCAAATTTGAATGTTTTGATATCCGCCGATCGGGCCGATTGCAACAGCATAAAGAAAATTACCAACAATGTAGGCATTGTGTTCATTTTTCAACCCGCATGGTTCAATAAACAAAATATTTTTAATACTACGATACCTACCAGGCTGGTCCTTTTTAACCGGTTCAGTTGTTGTTGCTAATCATGCCCGGACAGCTCAGAAGCTGAGGCATGGCATAAGGCAGAACAGAGTCCGCAATAGCATAATCATCCGGCATCAAATCGGCTTGCAGATTTACGATATTGGTTGAACGCGTAGTCGGAGTGTACACGTCAGTAAAAATTGTCGGATACAGAATACGCTTCATGTACTGTGACCTCGCATGTAATGTTTTGGACCAGTCAAGCAAAGCGGTATAGATATTATAATGGTAAGCACAGCCGGGGCAAAATGCAATGATTTTTTTATTTTTTTTTAACAGGGAGTGTTTTTAATTTGCAGGCGTTGAAACAGCAAAATATTGTCATAAGTTAATAGGAAAGTGCATGCGAACATTCACTGCTAAAAAAGAAATGGTAGATAACCCTGATTTTGTAGGCCAAAGAGAACGCAGCCTGTGAATTTTTTTTACAAAACGATACGCGGATGGTCCGCTGGCCGGCGCTCAATTAAATAAGCGCAGCAGGGAAGCGGTGGCCGTGATCAGCACGGCAACCGATGAAGTTATCGAAAATACATCCTTTACCGTAAACCAGCCGGTGTGATCGACCAGAATGGTATCGCCGGGATGTAATTCCAGATCATCTTTGCTCAGGCTTTTCAGTTCATCCAGATCGACAATGACTTCAACTTTTTTGGTTTCGTTATTTTCTTTTTTGAGACGTATAATTTTAATCTTATCCATTTTGGCGTAGTTGGCCGGGCCGCCGGCAAGCGATATCACGTGCACCAGATTGGTTGAGCTGGCAATTTCGTATAATCCGGGTTTTTGAACGAATCCCCAGATACTCACGGTAATGGTCAGATCGCCGGGTTTGGCATAATAATAATTAACCGAAGCGCCGCGGATCTGCTCCGTGGCCAGCCCGATCTGTTCCGTTTGGGCATAGTTTTTTGCGGGGATACAGAAAAGTAAAATCAATAAAAAGACAATCAGTGGCAGAATTTTTTTCGTCATCATTTTTTAGCCTGTATTTAATTCTTTTCTTTTTCTTCGGATTCCCTGGCGGTCTGTGAATGATATGAATAATAACCGTAATAACGGCTCTTGTATCTGTAATAACCGTAATAGCCGCCGTAAGCGCGTTTCAGATCGAAATTGTTCAGGGCGACGCCGAGCACTTTGGCATTAACCCGTTCCAGTTGTTCAACGGAGTGCGTCAGCTCATCATACATTGTGGAACCGGCAGAGATCATAAGCAGGGTGCCGTCGGCAGTGGTTCCCAAAATCGATGCGTCCGTTACGGCCAGAACGGGCGGTGAATCAAATAGGACAATGTCATACAGACCTTTTACATGATTCGTAAAATTAGACATCGCTTTGGATGAGAGAATTTCCGCGGGATTCGGCGGAATAATACCGCAGGTAATTACTTCCAGATTCTCGATGATAAAAGGATTGCGGATTTCTTCAAAACTGTTTTTTTCGAAAAGATAATTGACGAGTCCCGGTTCTTTCTGCAGACCAAACTGGCGGTGTACACTGGGCCGGCGCAGGTCGGTGTCGATGAGCAGCGTCTTTTTACCGGCCTGGGCAAAGGTAATGGCCAGATTGGCTGCAGTGGTCGATTTTCCTTCTTTGGGATTGGGACTGGTGACCACCAGCGTTTTTATCGGATTATCGATGTTGGTATACTGAATATTGGTGCGCAGCCGGCGATAGGCCTCGGCCACCGACGATCGCGGATTCAGATAGGCGAGCAGATGGTTGTCCACTGCCTGCTTTTCACTGACTCCTGTGCGGCCCGCTTTGACTTCGCTGTCCATGCTGGAAATGATGGACAGGGCATGATAGCCTTTGCGTTTCAAATCTTCCGGCGTGCGGATACTGACATCGATGTATTCCAGCAGGAAAACCAGTCCGATACCGAGTCCCAGACCGATCAATGCGCCGAGCATGAAGTTCAACCGGGTTTTCGGTGAAACCGGCGTATGGGGGACCACGGCCTGATCGATGATTTCGATATATCCGAATTCGGACTGTTCGGCGATGGTTGCTTCCTGGTATTTTTCTTCCACAAGCAAATATAATTTTTCAGCGCTCAGCCGCGTGCGCTGAAAACGGGCGAATTGAATGCTGGTTTCGGGAATCGTATCAAATTGTCTCTGATACCGCTCAATAACCTCGGCCAGCGCTTTCTTTTTAGAGTGCAGGGCCTGTTTATTAATCTGAAGCTCAAACACTTTTTGCTTAACTTCCAGCAGATATTTTGCAGGATCGGCGCCCTGCCCGGGCATCATTGATTTCAGGTAATCATTGGTGCGCCTTTGCAGTTTTTCCCGCAGAATCTCGATTTGCGAATCGAGGTTCTGGATTGTATGCATGTAGAGGTCCTGTCCGACCTTATCCGGGTTTTGCACCACGACAACATCCCGTTCCACTTCCTTACGCGCCAGCTCTTCCTGCAGTAAGCGGATATAGGGATCGCTGGCCTCGCCCATTACTTTGGCAACGTTCGGTTCCTGCTTGATCACCTGATCTTCATAAAATTGCAGTGATTTATCAATGGACTGGATATCTATATCAACCTGGTCGTACTGCGCTTCCAATGTCGATAATTGCTCAATGATCGAACTGGCTTCTTCATCAAGCGATACAACTTTGTGCTTTTCCATGTATTGCTGGAGGGCGTTTTCAGCCAGGCGCAGCTCGCGTTTACGGATATCCAACTGATTTTCAAGGAATACCCGCGCAGCCCGCGTCTTGGTTCGGCTTGAGCGCAGGTTGCGTTCGTAATAGGCCTCGGCATACATATTGGTGATCAAAGCAGCGTCCCTGGGGTTGGAATTTTTTGCCGTAATATTGATGACATCCGAATCGCGCACCGGTTCAAATTCTACGGCGCCAAGTAAACGCCCGATCACTTCGCCGTGGCTGACAAATTCCCGGCCCTGTTCGTCTTCGGGAGAGGCGGAAACAATATTAATTTTCTCAGTTTGCTGCGTGTCGTGATATTTCATATCCAGCAGCTTTTCGGCAACGGCGCCGGCAAGTGTGCGCGATTTCAGGATTTCCAGCTCGTTATTCAGATTTTTTGCGTAGCCCATGCCCACAGGATCGAACAGAAAAAGACCGTTGCCCTTCTGTCCTTTGGTATCGACCAGAACCGTCGACTTGGCCTGGTAGATGGGCGTTGTCCGTATTGTAAAAATGACGGTTGATATGAAAACACTTAAAAATGCCGCAATCACTATCCATTTGCGGCGCATGATAATTTGTATATAATCCTGAAGCGAAAGATGTTCGCCCTCATCTTCAAACAGGTTGCCGTTTCCACCCTGCGGCATACGACCCATCATTGAACTGCCGTTGCCGGAAAAACCGCTTCCCGAATGTTTGCTGTGATCAGTAGGATTTTCATTACTCATAAAATTCATCCTGCCTGCGAATAGCCATTATTTTAACTGTTGATAAAATCTTCTGGCATGCGTCAGTCGAACAGTGTCATCTATTCGTTGTACAATTTTATTTTTTAAACAGTTAAATTAATTTCTTAATCAACTAAAATCAAGTCGTGTCATTAAACTTAATGGTTTAATGACACTATCGGTATATTAATGTAAAATCTTCAGTTTTAATTGTTTTTTCGACTTCCGGTTTATCCAAATTACATTTGTATTTAACACATAAGAGAATATATCTCTTAATTATTTCAGTGCTTTAAAATATATGCAGCGGTTTAAAATCTGTAGCACCGGCTGATACCCGGTAGCGCTGGTAAATAAAATCATTCAAAACCGCAAAGCTGTTTAATTTAGATGGGATCATATTGTTCATCCTCACCCGTAATTTTTTTGATCAGAATTTATTATTCCCGTGTTACGTTCGGGGCGACTGATTTTACACTTGCTGGAACCGGATAAGCTGATTGAACTTATGTTAAACCGGGTATTTAAGTAAATCAATCTCGCTTTATATAGGCTGTACATGCTCTCAGGCTCCTAATATAAAGCCGTTATCATATCAGGATATCAGCAGTGAAATTTTTTTTGCGGAATTTAGTTCTAATGAAACATCCATGATTTTGCAAACACACAAAGGCATGATTAAATAGAACCCTC
>CAYXRA010000242.1:0-5984 GCA_964467525.1 uncultured Calditrichaceae bacterium | reverse complement strand
ACTTAAAATCGGGGTTCGGTTGTGGCAATTGGAATCGGAATCGAAAAATGGGGCGGATTCGAACCCGATGCCGATACCGACGCCGATGGGGGGGACTATGCGAGATCATCCGGTAACCGGGATAATACCCCAAATCGGGTAAATAAATACCCGATTTGGGGTATTTATAAAATCGGGATAAACGTATCACCCCGATTCTACAGGCTTTCGACATTGGCACAAAAGTTGAATGAATGATCAGTTAACTTTACTCAAACCAAAAAGGAGGAATGTAATGAATCGTTTTAAGCCGGTACACGTTTTACTCGTGCTGTTCATCTTTTCAACATTTGTAGTAGCAGCAACCAGCGGTGCTGATAGAAAAATTATTGTTGCCAAACATGGCGGCTCAGTGCTTGGCGTAGTGGTCACCGATGCGCCGAAAGAGACGCTTGAAGAAAATAAGATTAGCGGTGGCGCTCTAATTCTGGATGTTGTCGAAGATACCGAAGCCGAACGAATTGGCATTGCGGAAAATGACATTATTACAAAATTTAATTCGGCTGATATTAAAAATGCCGACGATCTCAGAGAACAGGTCGATAAAATCGATAGCGCGCAGGATGTCACGATTGAAGTGGTCCGCGATGCTAAAAAAATGTCATTTACTGCAAAACTGGAACCGTCCGAAGAAAAAGAGATAGACGTTGAGGTGTTCGGTTTTGATGAGGGTGCGGATGTCCATCCGGATCATGATTATGTTCCCGGTGCTTTTAAATTTAAAATGGATAATAGTGATTTTGCCTGGAAAGGAAATGAAAAAGGCGGCTTTTTAGGCGTTCATGCGGAAAACATTTCTGAAGATATGCTCGGTTATTTTGAAGTTGAACACGGCGTGCTGGTGAAAAAAGTGGTGGAAGATTCTCCGGCGGATAAAGCCGGCTTCAAAGCGGGCGATGTCATTACGAAAATTGATGACAGGAAAATAAAGGATTATGCCGATCTGATCAGAACATTAAATTATTACAATCCGGAAGAAAAAGTAAAGGTAGCTTTCTCACGTAAAGGCAGTACTAAAGGTGCCCGGGTTACATTAGGCGAGAAGCCGGAAAAAGAAATCAAGAAAATCATAAAAAGACGTCTGACCCGTCCCATGAAGTTCAGGCATAAAGACGGTGATGTGGATGTAAAACTGCACAAACTTGAGGAACATTTGGAGGGTCTTGATAAATCTTTGCAGTGGAAGGACAAAAAAGGACGGAAAATTTATTCGCTTTAATGATCGGCAAAAAAAAAGATTATTAGAAGTAAATAGCGAAGAAGCCCGCACAAATCCTTGCATCGCTTCCGCCTTAGGGTGGGAGTGATGTTTTGTCATTTGAATCAAGTTTTAAGTATTAATGTAAATTAGCTTGATCAGGATGTGTGATGGAAGTTTTTTAAAAAAATATTTGATCGTTTGGGAAGTGCCTTAAACAATCGTCACTTTTTGACTAAACGGCGATTTTATGATTATCTTGCAGGTATAAATAAAATTCCTTCGGAGGTGTATTCTGTATATCAGCATTAAAACCAAGTTTATCGTCATATTCTCATTACTGCTGGCCGTTATTCTGATCCTGCAGTTGTATTTTACCAATAAAGCCCAAAAGGATGTACTGCAAGAACTGACGACGCTTTCCAGTCAGATTAACGCCATCAGTGATGTGCATATCTCGCATGTTTTTTCGGATCAAAAAGTTTTATTGGAAGAGCTGGAAACTGAAGATGTCCGGGTACGGAAAAGGCATGTCGAAGTCGAACACGGACATCAGAAAGAGGAAATCAGGGATCTTTATAAAAATTTGAATAAGAAGGGCTGGGTCCCCGGATCAGGCAAACCGGCGAAAATCGTGGCAAAAAGGAATTCAATGCTCAGGCGGAGACTGGGAAATCTGACTGCGGATACTACGGGTAAAATCATTTATTCCGGTGATCCCTCTTTAAAGGGGTATGTTGAATGGAGCAACAGTGACAGCCATCGGTATGTTATACAGGAAGTCGAAGTGAATCTGAACCGGCTTACCGGTGAAAACTCAGGACAACAACCGGGAAAACAGGAAATTCTGATCAAAAAAAAGGCGCCGCTGCTTACCTTTGTCATGCCGGATTTTACCAAACCCGATACCCCCCGTCTCGTGCGTTATAATTACAACACGGCCGACTTAAGTCAGGCGTTGCAGGATATCCGGAACCGTAATATGCTTACCACACTGCTTATTTTTCTTATATCAATTTTCGTTATTATGCTCATTACGAATCGTTTTCTAAAACCGATTGGATCTCTTAAGAATTCATTCAATCTGGTTGTACAGGGGAATCTGGATGAAAATGTCCGGGAAGGGGGGCGTGATGAAATCGGCGAGCTAACCCGGGCTTTTAATCAAATGGTGTTTGAGCTGAAAAAGAACCGTGAGAAAGAAAATATTATCCGCCGTAAAGAGCGTCTGGCTTCCCTGGGACAACTCGCCGCCGGCGTTGCCCACGAAGTTAAAAATCCACTGAATGCCATAAATTTAACCATCGATCATCTCAAGGATAAATTACCGGGTGATAAACAATTGCAGGCTGAAAAATATATCAAATCAATTCAGGGTGAAATCCGCCGTCTGGACAAAATCGTAAATAATTTTCTGAATTATGTCCGCAGTGAAAAACTTGAAAAAGCCGATACGGATATAAACGCTCTGCTGCGTGAGGTGACGAATTTATATGAACGGGAAATGACGGAAAGCAATATCGAAATATTCAGCGATTTAAACGAGCCCTTTGTTCTGCATGTGGACGGAGACCGCATGCAAAAACATAAGATTAATAAAAATCAATTTAAAAACTGAATATCCTTGCATCTTAGGTAAAATCAGATATATTTTATTAAATTCATTTTCTGAAACGACCTGTTTAAATCAGCGGAAAATTTTATGGATACATTAATTTATAATGCCCGTGTGTTCACCAATGGGAATACACCCGAAGTAATAAATAACGCTTCGATACTAATTGAAAACGGGCGCATTAAGAAAATTGCTCCGGCAGGGGAATCCATAATTACTGCAAAAAAAATTAATAAAATCGATGCGATGGGTAAACTCGTTATGCCCGGATGGATCAATACCCACATGCATTTTTACAGCACCTATGCCCGGGGACTGGCCCTCAAAAAATCACCGCAAAATTTCAAATCCATTTTAAGCGATTTATGGTGGCAACTGGATAAGGCGCTGGATGATGAGGCTGTCTGTTACAGCGCGCTCATTCCGGCTATAACAGCTATTAAGTGTGGCGTAACTTCGGTGATCGATCATCACGCCAGTCCCAATGCCATCGACGGCAGCCTGGATCGTATTGAATCGGCGATTGAAAAGACAGGTCTGCGGGCCGTATTGTGTTACGAAGTTTCCGATCGCGACGGAAAAGAAAAGGTCGACCAGGGACTGCGTGAAAATGAACGCTATATAAAGAAATGTGCGGATCAAAAAAAGGCTGATCCGGATCATTTGTATGATGCAATGTTCGGACTGCATGCGTCTTTTACCCTCAGCGATAAAACGCTGACCCGGGCAACAGCCATCAGACAGCAAACCGGAAGGGGATTTCATTTTCATCTCTGCGAGGGGGAGGCAGACAATCAGTCGCCCTTTTCAAAAGAGCGTGCCATTCCACGCCTGGCCCGGTTTGGTATTTTAGGATCGCAGTCTATCGCCGCCCATGCCATTCATATCAATGACAAAGAAATCGGTATATTAGCGGAAAGTGGTACGATGGTAGTGCATAATCCGCAGTCGAATATGAATAATGCCGTCGGGCGTGCCGATATCTTTAAATTGCTGCAAAATGATGTGCTGGTCGGACTGGGCAGCGACGGGATGACGCCGGCGATCGTGCCTGATATCCGTGCGGCCAATCTCATTCATAAACATGCTTTGAAAGATCCCACGGCAGGCTGGCTGGAAATCGGGCGACTGGCCCTGAAAAATAATCCGCTGATTTTTGAGCGGGTAAGCGATCAGAAGCTCGGTGCGATCATACCCGGTTATCTTGCCGATCTGATTATTGTGGATTATTATCCACCGACACATCTTGATGAAACCAATTTTTGGGGACACCTGCTTTTCGGCATTGCCGACGCCCCGGTGAATACGGTGATGATTAACGGTCGTGTCGTAATGCGCGATAAGCAGTTAAGCGGAGTGGATGAAAGGGAAGCGGCGGCAAAGTCGCGTGAATTAGCAGCGAATGTATGGGAAAAAATAATCTAATCAGTAAAGCTTTTTAAGTTGCAATATTGTCTGACAATGATCTTCAGTAAAACGGAAGGGTAGGCATGGAATCCAATATCGCATATCTGCAATGCGTCACCTGTAAAAAAGAATATGATGCGGATAAAATTGAATACACATGCCCTGATTGCGGTTTGGTTAAAGGTACGCTGGATGTGAATTACAATTATAAAAAAGTTAAAAAACAACTTTCCAAAGAAGCGCTGGCACAGACCGGCGAAGCTTCGCACTGGCGTTATTTACCTTTGCTGCCCGTTAATGATCCGCAATTCATTCAGCCCCTAAAAGTCGGTTGGACGCCGCTTTATCAACATAAGCGGTTAAACGGAATCATCGGACTACCTGAGTTATTTCTGAAAGATGACAGCGGCAATGTGACCGCTTCCTATAAAGACCGGGCCAGCTCGGTGGCGATCGTCAAAGCCCTGGAAAAGGGCTATAAGGGTGTTGCGACGGCCTCCTGCGGGAATGCCGCGGCATCGATTGCGGCCTTCGCGGCCAGTGCCGGATTGCCCTGCTACCTTTTTGTTCCGGCATCGATACCGAACGGAAAACTGGCCCAGTTAAAAGCCTACAATGCCCAGGTTATGTTTGTTGAAGCCGGATATGACGCGGCGTTTGATATGTGTATGAAGGAAGCGCAAAAAAACAACTGGTACAACCGCAACACGGCCATCAATCCCTATCTTGCCGAAGGTAAAAAGAGCGCCGCCCTGGAAATCTGCGAGCAGCTCAACTGGCAGGCCCCGGATATTGTGGTTGTCCCGGTGGGCGACGGCTGCATTATCAGCGGTCTGTGGAAGGGATTCAAAGACCTTCATGAAATTGGGTTTATCGAAAATTTTCCTCAGATTGTTGGTGTGCAGGCCGAAGGAAGCAGTCCGCTGGTCAGGGCTTTCCGCAATGGCAGGGGGGTTGAGATCGGGCAAAACGCGCATACTATTGCCGACAGCATTGCGGTGGGCTTTCCACGCGATCAGGTAAAGGCTCTGCGCGCCGTGCATCAGTCGGGCGGGACTTTCATCGCGGTTTCCGATGAAGAAATATTGTCAGCGCTGAAACTGCTTTCCATTAAGGCCGGTATCTTTGTGGAACCGGCGGCCGCGGCATCGCTGGCCGGCATACTTAAAATGACTGAAAGTAAAAAGATCAAACAGGATAAGAAAGTCGTAGCCATGCTGACAGGCAGCGGTCTGAAAGATATCAAAGCAGTTTTAGAGTGAAATTTGCAAACGGAATTGCCAATATCCCGCGATCGGGGTGCATTTTTCTCTAACAAAATACTCGATGTAAATTATTGCCTTTTGAACACAGAACTAAATTAAAGGGTCGGTAAAATGTATGACAAACTCTATTATTACCGGGCCGTGGTGCGCTCGGTGTACGACGGCGATACCATCACGGTCGATGTCGACCTCGGCATGCGGGTATGGATTTACGGTGAAAAATTACGTCTGATGCGCATCGATGCCCCGGAGGTGCGCGGCGCGGAAAGAGAAGACGGATTAAAGTCACGCGACTTCCTGCGCAGCATTGTCGACGGCAAAGTTGTCTTTATTCAGACGATTAAAGACCGCAAAGGCAAATACGGGCGCTACCTGGCGGAAATATGGATTGAAGATGAGAACGGTGAGTGGGTTAATGTGAATGACCTGCTTGTGGAAAAGGGATTTGCGGAGTATCGGG
>CAYXRA010000241.1:0-6049 GCA_964467525.1 uncultured Calditrichaceae bacterium | reverse complement strand
CACACTTTCATAACGAAATGATTTGAAATCGTTCAAAATTTTATTGAACGCGCTGTCGGGCTCAGCAGCCCCGGCAAATGATATAATGGTAAAAATAACAGCAAGATATTTAGTCATAGTCTAATCGTCTACCTGATTAAGAGCATCTTTTTCGTTATCCGGTTTCCTTCGCCTGATAAGGTGTAAAAATAAATACCGCTGGCCAGCGGCCGGTTATTCTGGTCGCTGCCGTTCCAGTGCATCCGGTAACTGCCTTCCGCAAAATAATCGTCGCTTAAAATTTTAATCAGCCGGCCCCCGGCATCATGCACGGCAAGCCGCAGTTGACCGGCTTTATTCACCTGAAATTGAATCACCGTCTGCCCGTTGAAGGGATTGGGATAATTTTGCTTCAGACTGAACTGCCGCGGATATTGATTATTTTTTTCAGCCGTTATCGATGTGAATTCGGTTGGTGTTCCTTCCTCAATCCAGGGTACGCAGTTGCCGTATGAATCCTCGCCACCGAAAACATAGACCACGCTGTCATAATACACGGCCATCAGTTCTTTTCGTTCGAAGTTAAGTTCAGAAAAAATGTTGTCCTGTCGCACAATGGTTTCCGGACGCAACTCAAAAATTTCCGTGGAAGCCAGGGCAAGATTGCTTTCGTTGTATCCTCCGAGGATTAATATATAATTATCATCAAGATTTACCGCTGCGCCGGCGGCCCTTTCTTCGTTTAGCCTGGCTGGGAGGAGTTCCCAGGTGTGATCGCTTGTATTGAATTTATGTATGTTTACCGAAATACCATAACGGGCGCCGCCGAAAATATAAATATCATCGTCGACCACAGCGGACATCTGATGTACCGGCTGCTGACTGACATACAGCGTTGAATCTTTATAGGTGACGGTTGATGTTGGAATATGAAATTCCGTCAGATAGGGCAGTTCGGTGCTGTCCGTTTCCAGAAAGTTCGCCATGCCGCCGAAAATATAAAGATAATTATTGACGACCTTGCCGGTTGAAAAATTGCGGTTGAACGTCGCATTGTGCTCGTAGATGTAGGGTTTGGTCATGAAGTCCCACATTTCCAGGCTGTAATCATCATTGGAAAAGGCCACATCATAGGTTACGTCGGGTGCGCCTCCGTAAATAACCAGGGTGTTGAAGTGATAAATATCAGCAACCAGACCGTAACGGGCGATGGCCATCGTATCTTCAAATATCGACCAGGTATTTGCTTTGGGATCGTAGATTTGAATTTTATTCGTCGGCGCGTAAAGCGAATCAGAATAACCGCCGATAATATAAATCAGTGAGTCCCTGACTATGGCTCCGGCCCCTTTAACGGGCAGGGGCATTTTCCCGGCGACCTGCCAGTCGAAGGTCGGAGCCTGACTGTAGGCAAGGGTGATTAAACAGAGTACAGATACAATTAATTTTAGCATAGCGCTTCTCATATTAAATAAGCCAATTATTTTCTAATACAACTTTGATGCCAGCTAATTGAAACTGGAATCAGCGCCGAAAATCCGCTCCCGCTCCGCTTCAAGGTTTACATTCATGTACAGGGTGTCGTTCCTGTTTATTTTGATTTCTCCGGTATATTCGCCCAATTGCGGGTTGCGGATTTGCAGTTGATGAATACCCGGCGCAATCCTAATCGGTTCCTGCAGGGGTGTATGACCCTTTAGCTGACCGTCAATCGACAAATTACCCCAGGGATAAACATCGCAGAAAAGATAGCCGACCAGCGTGTCAAAATTGACCTTAACCGTTGAAATTTGATTGGATTCGATCCGGACCCTGCGCCGGTATTCCGGGTATTGCGGGTGGCTGAGCAGCACCTCATAATTACCGGGAGGCAGCATCATCGCGCTGTCCAGCGGCGTGGTATCGATTTTAACAGAATCGATAAAAATATGCGCCCAGGGCCGGCAGTCGATCATCAGGCCGCCGGCGGCAATAGTCTCGCTAACCCCGGATTTTTCAGGTTGACTGATTTCCGCAGCCATTTGTTCCCGCCTAATTGCACGTGTATCAGGAATTTGCCGCCGGTCCGGTGTTTCTATCCCGGTCACTGTTTTTGTTTCCGCAACCGATGCCGCAGAATCCGCAAGTTCCGGCATTCTGATTGATGGATCAGGCGTTTCAGTAACCGGCCGGAAGTAAAGGATTAAAATCACCAGAACAGCGGCACTCAGTACAATGCCGGCGATCGGATAAAGCCATTTTCCGAAATTGCTTTTTACCGGGATACCTCTCGGTTCGGTGTCGGACCCGGTCTCCGGCTGCAAATCCCGGAGCGCTTGACCGGCGTCCTTTCGGTCGGCGGGATTTTTCTGCAAAAGCACGGATAGCAGCCTGCGGATATCTTCAGGGATTGATCCGGCATCGGCCAGTAATTTTTCATGATTGAAATTCAGGATATTGTTCAGCGTCTGGCCAACGTCTTTTCCCAGGAAAGGATTATTGCCGCAGAAAAATTCATAAATAACCACGCCCGCCGAAAAAAGATCGCTCCGGTGCGTTAGTTTTTCACCCCGGATTTGTTCCGGCGACATGTAGGCCGGAGTGCCGACAATCGACGTTTCGGCAGTTAATGATTGTTCGTTGTTTAGCAGCGCCAGCCCGAAATCGGCAATTTTTAAATTCAGGACATCATCGATTAAGATATTCTCCGGCTTAAGATCGCGATGCACAACACCGCTGTTGTGGGCGCAGTCCAGTCCGGCGAGCAGTTGGCAGACGATAGATAACTTTTGCTGTCCGCTTAGTTTGTGTTCTTTGAGCAGCGCCCGCAGATCACGGCTGTCGAAATATTCGAACGAAATATAAAAATATTTCCTCCAGTCGCCGAAGTCGTACACTTTAATAATATTCGGGTGATCGAGCCGGGCCAGAATTTTGGCCTCGCGCTGAAAACGGTTCAAAAGAATTTTATCGGCGGCCTGTTCCGTGTCCAGCGTTTTCAGAAAGATATCCTTAGCCAGATAAATATGATGGGCCAGATAGACGGCGTGAAAGGCATCTTGTTTAACACAGCGTTTGATGCGGAATTTATTAAACAGAATCTTTGCTTCGTCTTTATTTGACATCGGTTTTATTTAAAATGATTATTCGTTATTTTCCAGTTCTTTTAATTTAAGCTGAATCCAGCGCACCGAAACGCCCAGCGATTTGGCGCAGCGGGTGCGGTTGCCGTCATATTGCTCCAGTCGCTTGAGCAAAATATGCTTTTCGATTTCTTTCAAGGTACCGTTTAAAGCCATTTTGCCGGACGGATCCTCATCCTCGAGCACGATATGTTCGGACTGAATTTTACCGCTGTCGCAGAGAATCAGGGCGCGCTGGATGGTGTTTTCCAGTTGACGCACATTGCCGGGCCAGGGATGCTGTTCCAGTTTGTTCAGCGCATCTCTGGTAATGGATACCTTTTTAGGCGACAGTTTTTTAATGAAGTGCCGGGTCAGCAGGGCAACATCGCTCTTGCGCTCGCAGAGCGGTGGAATGGTAATCGGAAAAACGTTTAATCTGTAGAAAAGATCCTCGCGGAATTTTCCAGCTTTAACCAGTTCCTTCAAATCCTTATTCGTCGCGGCGATCAGACGCACGTTTACTTTTTTAACGGCCGAGTCGCCGAGGCGGATTATTTCCTGATTCTGAATCACCCGTAAAAGCTTAGCCTGCAGGGATGGCGATATTTCGGCGATTTCATCCAGGAAAAAAGTACCCTCATCGGCCACTTCAAACAGGCCCTTTTTATCACTGGTCGCTCCGGTAAAAGCGCCCTTTTTGTACCCGAACAATTCACTCTCCAGCAGGGAGTCCGGTATCGAACCGCAAAACTGGGCCAGATAAGGTTTATCTTTTCTCGGACTCAGTTGATGTATTGCCTTGGCGGCCAGCTCCTTCCCGGTGCCGCTCTCGCCGAGAATCAGCACCGTGGCGTCGCTCTGCGCCACCCGGTGCAGCAGGGCGGCCAGTTGTTTCATCGGTGCGCTGTCACCAATCATTTCCGGAACCGGCTGTACGGACTGCAATTGATGGCGCAAAAGCAGGTTTTCATTCTGCAGATTTTCCAGTCTCAAAATTTTATCGAGTGAGAGGGAAACCAAGCTGGAAAAAAATTCGAGGAAGCGCAGATTATCGTCGGTGAATTCCCTGCGGTTTTTCTGACTGTCGGCCAGGATAACGCCCCAGATGGCATCTTCATAAAAAATGGGAACGCCGACCACGGATTTGATCTCATGAATCTGAATGCTCTCGAATTGTGAAATTTGAGGATCGCTCTGCACGTCATGATACAAAGCCGGCGCGCGCTGCTCAATGACCCGCTGCAGGACCCCCGATGAAAATTTCGATAAATCGCTGATGTTTTCCTGTTTCACATTACGGGCCGATATGATTGAGAAATGGTCAGATCCAACTTCACCTTCAACTTCATAACGGACAAACAGCGCCCGTTCGGCGTCGATGACTTTTACAACCAGATCGAGCGCCTCTTCGATCAGGTTTTCGCTATATTCGGCAACCGTAAGCATTTGGCTTATTTTGAAGAGAACGTCAAATTGTTCTTTTTTGATTGTTTTGATTTGAGAAAATGGCTGATTATTCTTATGATCCATTCTGTTCCACTTTAAATGATTTGAATTTTGAACGCGAACGATTACCGAATTCATCAATGATCCAGACCGCCCAGATGTATGAATTAATGGGATCGACTGAAAGTTCCCGGTCAACCTGAACGGATGAAGCATTTGCCGGCAGATTGGATTTCTGCCAGACCAGTTGCGGCTCCGCTTCTTCGGTTCTGATTTCTATGGTATAAGTAAACGCATATCCGGTATTGACCGGTTCCCACCTGAGCAGCGGCCGCGTAGATACCGTATCGTGGCTGCCCGGTGATTTCAGCACGACTTCATCCTTAATAATCCGTTTAACGGTCATTGTGTTGATTAAAATGCGGTGATCGAATTTATCTTTTACAAGAAGACTGAATGCTTTGCCGATCAGCGCTTCCGGTGAAATGATGCCCAGACTGGACATACTGATCCGTTCGCGCTCGAAGTGCTTTTCGGACACGTTGTATTCCAGAAAAGTGGAAAAATTCAGTTTTTCACTCTCAAAATACACCGTGTCTATATCATTATCCTCATCGCTGATGCGGGCTATTATACTCAGTTCCAGAATTCTGATATCTGGATAGCGATTGATGATGCTGGTATAAAATGTCAGACTGTCCAGCCGCGGTTTTTTATTCAGATAATGGGTCAGGTTGTATGTGTTTTTCCTCTGCCAGTCAATGTAAAGGGAGTCGCGGATATATCGATCCGCTTCAAAATAGAGCCAGTTATCCCGTGGCTGAATCCGGTCGATTTTAAAATGGCCGCCGCCGTCACTCTGCACAAGGCGGTCGTGCTCCGGCCAGTAAATCCTTGCATCGGCTATGGGCTGGTGCGGTACGTGATAGGTTTTAACAAATCCCTCGATAACCGCATAATGATTGTCCGGATTATCCGGATCCAGCGGATTATGATGCGGTGCATCGCAGGCTGCAAACAGCACAAAGCATAACAGACACACTATCGGTTTACATTTTTGCGACATATTTTTCTCATAAGCTAACAGCATTGTAGACAGCCGGATAAAAATTATCCATAAAATACTCAGCACCGCAACCATACGCAACAGAATATAAGATAATACGACCTTAATCGCACATTATTTATAAAAAATAGACCTCTGAAAAAGCCAGCCCAAAATATTCGAATTCTTCAAATAATGTTCCTCTCTTATCCTGATTTGTTAGCCCGACAATTAATGGTGGAAGTTTCATATAGTAATAACAGAAGCAAAATGTTCACGTCCTTTTTATTGATCTATCAAATTTTCGGGTCTATGTCGTTTTGTGTGGTTAAACCCGGGAGCGACTTCCGAATGCTGTGGTTGGCGGGGTAATGGGTTTGTCTGTTCGATGTTTCTCTGTTTCGATACCGATTCCGATAGCGACCCCGATCAGGATGAGAATCTTCATATAATATTGGTCCCTTCCAGGGCTCGC
>CAYXRA010000240.1:0-6068 GCA_964467525.1 uncultured Calditrichaceae bacterium | reverse complement strand
ACTAATTTGTTGAGATAAAATATAATGCAGGCGAGCGTTTTTCAAGAATTATTTAATAATTTTTTTACAAATTTACAACAGGAAAATCTTAGAAAAAACAAGCACCAGTCGTAAAATCAGGATTACGTTTATCCGGTACAGACCGGAATATAAAAATAATCCCTCAGGATGTTTGCGGTTTTTTGGCTTTAAAAACCAGGAACAAACCAAACAAAACCAGGGGAATGCTCAATATCTGTCCCATATTCAAAATCATCCCGGATTCGAAGGCGACCTGATTTTCCTTAAAAAATTCAACAAAAATCCTGAATCCGAAAACCAGAGTCAGAAAAAGCCCGAACAGCAGTCCCCGTTTGGTCTCGGCGCCGTGCTTTTTATATATGAAAAATAAAAGCAGGAAGATCAGAAAATAGGCCAGCGCTTCGTATAACTGGGCCGGATGACGCGGCGCCATCGGATCGGGTACCTGGGCGCGGACAAAAATAAATGCCCAGGGTACATCGGTTTTTTTGCCGATGATCTCCGAATTAAACAGGTTGCCCAGCCGGATAAAAGAACCGGCCAGGGCCACGGCGATCACCATCCGGTCCACAAGCCAGACAAATGGCTGGTCTTTTCTTTTATTCGTATAGACATAAAGTGCGATTAAAATACCGATTGCGGCCCCGTGGCTGGCCAGTCCACCTTCCCAGACCTTGAGGATTTTTATCGGGTTGCTCAGGTAATAGCCGGGATCGTAAAAAAGGCAATGACCGAGCCGCGCCCCGATCACCGTTCCCAGAAGCATGTAGACAAGCAGATGGTCCAAATCCGCGATCGGCTTATTCTCACGGCGGTAGATCCAGTTGAACATGTATATGCCAATAATGAAGCCCAGCATAAAAAGCAGGCTGTAATATCGCAGTGAAAAAAAACCGATGCTGAATATCTCAGGATCAACATCCCATCTTATCATAATAAACCTCTTTCAATGTGTTCACTGTGTAAATTCAATGAATTACCGTGAACTTAAAGTTAAGGATAATTACTTTTCAATCCCCATCTCTTTTAGCAGATAATCAGTGCCCGCATATTGATCCAGTATCCAAAGGATGTAACGAATGTCCACGCCGATCGAGCGGCTGTAATCTTCGCTCCAGGCGAAGTCGTTAATCGTCGCTCCGAAAGCGCGGTCAAAATTCAGACCGATGAGCTCACCGAAAGCATTGAGCACCGGACTGCCGGAATTTCCGCCGGTTGTATCCGTATTATAAAGCAGGCAAACCGGGACGTCATTCAATTCTTTGTGCTTAAAACGACCGAATTGTTTTGCGCGGTGCCGTTGAATAATCTTTTCCGGAGCATCAAAAGGCGGGTTTCCGGTGTGCTTTTCAACCACGCCTTCCAGTGTTGTAATGGGACTGTAATAAACCGCATCGGCTGGCGCATAACCGCGGATATGTCCTAAAGTCAGGCGAAAAGTACCATTGGCATCCGGAATAAAATCCGATTTGCTGAAGCGTTTTTTCATTTCAATTAATTTGGCGGACAGTTTGGTCAATGCGCCGCTGCGACTGTCACTTATTTTTTCCAGGGAATCATATGCGGCGATTAGGGCGATCCGCCATTTCAGAACGGGATCGTCGATGGATATTATTTCTTCAGGATCTTTATCCAGAGCAGACATTACGAATGCCTGGTCATCAAGCATGGTTTGCTCGTAAGCACGATCAATAATTTTGTCTAAATTCAGACAGGTGCCTTTTAATTCAAAAATTTCATCGAGCGGTTCGATACGCTGATCTTCAGACAGATCGGCGGCCTTTAATAATAACTTTTTCAAAATGGTTTTATCGGCTTCTTTGTGATAATACTTGAAACTCAGCTTGAGATAATCTTTGGTGCGCTCAAAGTTGCGATCCATATATGCGGATTCACGTTCCAGGTCTTCTTTCTGCCGTTCACTTGCTACTTTGTATATGGTGTTGGCATAACGCATCAGATAAACATTGCGAATCAGGTAGCTGAGTATATATTCACGTTCGGCGCTCTCACGTCTCCTGGAATATATACTTTCGATTTTTTCCAATACATCACTATATTTTTCTTTCAGTTTTGGATCAGAATTAATAAAAGCCTGTAAAGCCTGTTCTTTTTCTCTTTTTCTATCGACCAGGTTCAGCCGTTCAAGTCCGATCATTTTTCCCCGGTAATTCTTTTCGGTGTTCGAGAGTCCCCTCGTTCGGGCGCTGACGATACGGGCCAGGTCCGGATCGGATGCACTCATCGTTTCCAGTTTCTGAATTTGCCAGGCGTACCAATTCTGCACGAATGGCATGCGCACTTCTTCTTCAAAGGCAAGAAATGCAGCGCTGCGATGGCGATACGTGCGGCCGGGATAACCGAGAATGAATACAAAATCTTCTTCCCCGACACCGTCAGGATTAATCCGTAAGTATTTCTCGGGTTTATAAGGCACGTTATCTTCCGAATAATCCGCCGGTGAACCGTCCGCTGCAACATAGGCGCGCATGATGGCAAAATCTGCATTATGACGCGGCCATTCCCAGTTATCAATATCACCGCCAAAATTTCCGATGGATCGGGGCGGAATATAAACCAACCGGACATCTTTCAGGTAAGTGTAAATAAACAGGACATAGGTCTTTCCGGTGAACATCTCGGCAACTTCGGCGCGCTTGCCCGGATTTTCCTGCTCTGTTTGCACGACTATGGCTTTCTTCTGCTTGTTGATTGCTTTGCGCGCTTCGGTCAGATTCATCGTGTCATGTACGGCACTGAGGATCTCATCCGAGACGTCGCGATAGGATTCGGTGATCCGGACAGTGTAGCCGCTTGCCGGTATTTCATCGTTTCGGTTGGCTGCGCTGAATCCCCGGGCAGCGTAATCGATCTCCTCCGTGCTCGCATTCTGGGCAGAGCGAACGGCGCAATGATGATTGGTTAATATCAAACCTTCCGGTGAAATAAAAGAACCCGTACAGCCGCTGAGGTTAACGATGGCATCGACCAGTGCGGTTTTATGGGGTGAGAATATTTCTGAAACATCTATTTTTAACCCCTTTTCCTTTAAATCCAGTTTGTCGATTTCGCTTAAAGGATACATGCCTTCTTCGGCATGGATTGGTGTCAAAACTAGTAAGATGAACAATAAAAAAAATGAACCAGTAAAAATGCTTTTCATGTGTGTTGCCTCAATTTCCTGATTAAAATTCGTAATGCCGGATTTCATTATTGTTTTAAAATAATAAAAATAGTGTAAAATCTGAAATCATTCAAATTGATTTTGATATTACCGCAGATATCGGTACGCTTTTGACAAATTTTTTAAATGAATTGCCGTACGATTATGGATTATTTTCAGGAAGAATTGCGTTATTAAAAACGAATTTAAAATGCATTGGAAAGGGAACCGAATACTTTTTATATTTGAAAACAAAAGAAGCGACGTCTTAATACAGATCATCTATTTTTGAAACAATTGATAATAAAAAAGGAGGAAAAATGGCCTTATCAAAAAAAATGGAAAATGCCTTGAACGAACAGATTAATGCTGAATTTTATTCAGCTTATTTGTATCTGTCCATGTCCGCTTATTGCGAATCAATCGATCTGCCCGGTTTCGCCAATTGGATGCTGGCCCAGAGTCAGGAAGAAAACGAACACGGCATGCGCCTGTTCAATTTTGTACATGATCGTGATGGCGCTGTTAAATTAGACAAGATCGATAAACCGGAAAGCGAGTTCGGTACCATTCTGGATATGTTCAATAAAGTGCTTGAGCATGAAAAATATGTTACTAAACGCATTCACGATCTGTATAAACTGGCTGTGGAAGAAGCGGATTATCCCACGCAGGTGGAATTGCAGTGGTTTATTCAGGAACAGGTCGAAGAGGAAAAAACAGCCAAGGATATTATTCAGCAGCTCAAATGGATTGGCGATAAAACAACGGCCCTGTTTATGCTGGATCAGAAAATGGGCGAACGTCAGGGCAGCGAAGAAGACGCGGCTGAATAGCTTGTATGCAGATGATGCATCATTTATAGCCGGAGTATCCTTTGCTCCGGCTTTTTTTATGTCCGAAATACCGGTTTCGTAACTTTTTTAAAAATTCACGTATATGCTTACACCAACAGAATTTAAATCGTATTATTACTAATTTCAGGAGGAATTCAGATGCATTCGAATTTGTTGATCCGATGTTTTACGATGTTAATTATTGTTTTTGTCGCGGCTTTTTCACTTTCTGCCCAGGAGCAATCCTTGGACCGGGCTGATATTGATGACCAGTACAAATGGGATTTAAACGATATTTATCCAAATTGGGAAGCCTGGGAAGCAGGCCTTGCGGAACTGGAGGCGAAAATGGATGAATTTGTTTCAATGAAAGGCATGCTTGGCTCCGATCCGCAAAATCTGTTACAAGCCCTGAAGCTAAACGATGAAATGAACATTATTGCTTTCCGGATCTACCGTTATCCGCAACTGATGCGCGACACCGATACCCGGGATCAGGATGTTTCGGCCAGGATGCAGCAGGTGCAGATTCTGTTCGCAAAATTCAGCACGTCAACCGCCTGGCTGAATCCGGAAATTCTGGAAATTCCCTGGGAGAAAATGGAAAAGTGGCTTTACAGTGATGAAGCATTTCAGCCCTATCGTTTCGGAATCGAAGATTTATACCGCCAGCAGGAGCATGTGCTGGATGAAGAAAAAGAAAAACTGCTTTCCTACTTTTCGCAATTTAATAACACCCCGAATTCAATTTACAGTGAACTATCCACCTCGGACATCGATTTCCCCGCCGTTACCCTGTCCACAGGCGAAGAAGTCAAAATGACCAGCGGTAACTACAGCAAAACCCTGGCCACCAACCGCAACCAGGCCGATCGCAAACGGGCATTCGAAACGCACTATAAAGTTTATGAGGATAACATCAACACTTATGCCGCCATTTATAACGCGGTTTGTCAGAGCGACTGGGCCGGCGCCCGGGCCAGAAATTACAAATCCACACTGGAAGCGGCGCTGGCCGGCAATAACATACCGGTTGGAGTGTATGAGAATCTGGTGAATACGGTTAAAGCAAACACCGAACCGCTCAAAAGATATGTCCGTTTGCGAAAAGAAGTATTGGGTCTGGAAAAATATCATAGTTACGATAGCTCAATTCCACTCACCGGTTTCGATAAAACCTATAACTATGAGGATGCAAAATCGTGGGCGCTGGCATCTGTCGAGCCACTGGGCGAGTCGTATCAGGAGAAGATGAAAAAAGCGCTGGCCGGCGGCTGGATCGATGTATTCGAAAACACCGGAAAAAGGGCCGGCGCTTACTCGGCAAACGTTTACGGCGTCCATCCCTATATGTTGCTCAATTACAACGAAACGCTTGATTATGTATTTACACTGGGACATGAACTGGGACATACCATGCACACCACGCTGTCCAGTGAAAATCAGCCCTTCGCCTTAAGCAATTACACGATCTTTGTGGCCGAAGTCGCTTCAACTTTTAATGAACGCCTGCTGCTGGATTATCTGCTGGCCAATACCAGTGATATCAAAGAACGTATCGCCTTACTGCAACAGGCGATCCGGAATATCACGGGTACGTTTTATTTTCAGACCCTGCTGGCTGATTTTGAATTACAGGTGCATCGATTAGTTGAACAGGGCCGGCCGATAACGGCGCGCACCCTGAATATAGTCATGAATGATTTACTGCAGGCTTATTACGGTGATGCTCAGATTGTCGATGATCTGCTGAAAGTCGTCTGGGCAAGAATCGGTCATTTCTATCGGTCGCCCTATTATGTTTATCAGTATGCCACCTGTTTTGCTTCATCGGCAAAACTTTATGACGATGTTATGAAAAGTCCGGCTGATGAGCGTGAAGAGGCACGCGAACGCTATTTAACTTTACTTAAATCCGGCGGCAACGACTATCCGATGGAGCAACTCAAAAAAGCGGGCGTCGATTTGACCAAACCGGATACTATTAAAGCTGTTATCGATCAGTTGGATGCCCTGGTTACGCAACTGGAAAAAGAAGTCAAAAAACT
>CAYXRA010000239.1:0-6091 GCA_964467525.1 uncultured Calditrichaceae bacterium | reverse complement strand
GAGGGTTCTATTTAATCATGCCTTTGTGTGTTTACAAAATCATGGATGTTTCATTGCATCTATAATGCGCTGGGGTTTAAAATTGGTTTTCAGAACCACGAACTGATGCTCAGCCATATCCTGCATCATTTCATTGATGTGTCCCAGCGGATGCATACCATGGCGGAACATTTCCGTACCATTGATAACTGCCGCCGGCTGATCTCTAATCCACCGTGGCTCTCCCTTATGCCATTGAATCTCGCGATCCAACCGACCGGGAATTTCATTTTGCCCGACTTCATGGCGCAGCTTGTTTACCAACGTGTGTGCATCCTGTTTGGTGATCTGAGCCAGTTTTTGCAAAGTGATCATCTTTCCGAAAACCCTGCGCAGCAAATTGTTTTTGAACGGCGGCGCAAAATTGATGATATGCTGTTCAAGCTTCGGATATACTGCCAGCAGATCACATATTTTTGTATTTGATGTAATGTTCATAGTGCATCTTTTTTACGGATATTATTTTTATGTATCATTCTTAAAATTGAAAAAAAAATCACAGACCTAAAATTCCAGACAGTCCGGGCAATTGAATCCGGATAATTTTTACCTGTTCATTATTTCCAAACAATTCCGGAGCCACAATTGGGACAATATTTGGAAAACTTTGTTATCATATCGTCCTTGCAATTGGGACAAACATACCAAACCGCATACATTTCTTCGGCGCCCGCGGAATTAGTTTTATCAATCGTAACTTTTCTCAAATGAATATTAATGGGGTCGAGATGTTCTTCACACAATGCATTCACTGCATCCCATTCCAAAAATCCCTCGCCGTTAATCAGATCAACGTCAAGTTCGATAAATTTTTGTACAAAAGGATGATAATTCATACGCTTATCCTCCCGGTTAAGTTATTTACCTCAGCAACAAATGCCCTAAGGCAATTGAAAGCTGACATGCCTGATTATCTAACTACGATCAATCGGCCGAATACTGGTAATTGCGCACCGCGCGCTGCACTTTTTCTATGGTTGCCGCGCCGGCTTCGGGATCGGGCACGATTCTTACATTGGTATCATCCGTAACGCCAAGCTCCGCAAGTTTTACTTTGAGACTGTCAAAGGATACCGTATCCTGATTAACGACGATCACATCTTTGACGGAAATGGTAACCGCAACATCTTCGGACGGTTGTTGTTCCGTTTCATTGCAGGCATTGACCGAAATCAGCAGCATGCTAAGCAGAATGATCTCGATTTTTAATTTCTTCATCTTATTTCTCCCAAATAGTCCTGATTAAATCAGACGTTCGACTGTTTTGATCCGGTAGCCGCTATCAATCTGTATAAATTTTACGCCAACCTTAAATGCTGCTTTATAACGATTACACCAGATAACGGCAGCTTTAGCCTTGAATGCAGGATTTGGAATCTCGATTTTGATGCTGATCAGTTTGCCGGTTCGGTATGGCCGGTTTGTGTAAAACGATAGTCCGTCAAGACTGATATCACTCATTTGATGTGGCTGATAACTATCCCCGCTTTGATCAAAAACAGCGTCGCAAGTTTCTATTTTGACGTTCGTATTGAAACGTATTGTATTTCTTATCGTTGGATCATCTCCTGCATATATCAATATGCAAATTTTTAAATTTAAAATTCCTGTTTTTTATTTTTAATTTAACTTTACCCCTTTCCCCCGCTGCTCCCCAGGCACAATGGATTTCATATCCTGCTTATTTTACAGAAACTTAATGCGATTAATCATTTCACATATTCACCCAGTATTTGGGTCGTCCGTAATAATCGTAGAGCTGAACTTCATAGTCGCGGTTTACCGGGGCCGAGGGATCGAATTCGGGACTTTCCTTGATGGATTCTTTAGTCATATCAACAAACACCTTGCTCTTACCCCAGTCAATGCGCTCGATCCATTCCGGTGAAATGAGTACTTTCCTGCCCGGCAGCCATCTTCTGGTATTTACTATCATATAACGAATAATCCAGGTTTCATCTTCCAAAATAAAATCTTCAACATAGCCGACGGCATCATCGCTGCCCTGAATGTCGTAATCGACAACCTCCTTTACGCTGCGCAAATGCGTATCCTTTTCCTCTTCTTCCTTTGATTTCTGCTCTTCCTCAACCGCGCTGATACGCTCGGCCATCAGTTGCATTTCGGCATAGGAATGGGCATCGACGCCGTATGCCAGATTTGCCGGCCAGTTATAATATTTAAGCAGATCGGATTCCTGCTGAGCGGAAACCGGTTTATGTTTATCCACGGGCGGACTGTTTTTTATTTTTTCCTTTGTCAGATCAACCGGCAGCGTTTCCGAAGGCCAGTCCGGCTTACCAGCCAGGGCCGCCGGCGAAATTAATACCAGTTGTTCGTTCAGCCAGCCGCCGGTATTGGCGACAAGATACCTGACATTCCACAGCAGATCATTAAAGTAAAAATCTTTTACCTTACCGATTTCCCCGTCAAGGGCCAGCAGTTTAAATCGGTCGATGATATAATTAGCACTTTTTAACATAATGATACACCTCTCAATTTTAATTTTCAGAAATGAAACTATCAGCAACAGATACCGCTGTTGCCGATAGCCCGGTTTATGCCTGTTTTTTTTTATTTAGCAGTATAACCGCCATCGATGACCAGTTCACTGCCGGTGATGAATTTTGCCTCGTCGGATGCAAGATAGATGATACCATGCGCAATATCTGAAGGCTCACCCACATGGCCGATCGGGTGCAGTTCATTCAATTGTTCCCTGAATTTTTCCGGACCTTCAGGCGATCTTTTTGCCAGATCCTCCACCAGCGGCGTCCAGATAAAACCGGGATGCACCGAGTTTACCCGGATATTATCTTTGGCATACAATAAAGCGTCGGTTTTACTCATCGAACGCACCGCCCCTTTAGAAGCATGGTAAGGCGGAATATCCGGTGCACTGATTATGCCGTATATGGATGACAGATTAACAATGCTTCCGCCGCCGGCCTCTTTCATATAGGGGATCGCGTGTTTGGTGCAATAAAACACGCCGCTCACATTTACATCAATAACCTGATCCCATTCTTCAGCCGTAAGCTCATGGGTCGGTTTATCGGTTCCTGCGATACCGGCATTGTTCACCAGTATATCAATTTGGCCGAATTTTTCTTTGATTTTGGCAAAAGTATTTTTCACTTCCTGTTCATCGGACACATCGAGATGCCAGAATTCGGCAATCTTATCATTTTCCGTTATTTTTTCCTTTACTTCCTTTCCGCCATCATCATCCAAATCGGTAATTGCTATTTTTGCGCCTTCGTCAGCCATTTGAATTGAGGCGGCTCTCCCTATGCCGAGCGCGCCCCCGGTAATTATGACTACTTTGTCTTTCAAACGATTCATAATAATTCCTTTCTTTTAATGATGTGTATAAGTTTTTAATTCATTTTTTCAGAGCACAGCCCTATTTAAATATCGGATGCGGCCAGTAAGGATAGTGATTGTAAGGTCCGTAAAACGGATAAATTACACTGAGCTTATTCTCCACATCCTTTGCGCCGCCTTCGTAGGCATTTTTCTCAGCAACGTCATATTCACTCCAGTTGTTAACTTCACCTTCCAGTGTAACAACACCGTCATCAACCGAAACATCAATATCATCGCTATCAACGAATAGGCTCCATTTGAGCTGATCTTTTACCCCGCTCTTAATTTCCCTGTCCGGCTTCCAGGTCCATTCGTAATTATAAGTCAGATTGTTTTCAACATCGACAACGCCAAGCACGGTTTCGGCAACCAGTTCGGCCTGAAATTTCTCGAATGAGGTGTTCACTTTACCGTTCAGGTAAACCACGCCGTGATTCGTTTCAATGTTGATATCCGGTCGTTCCACATAGGGATCGTTGATAAAAGCCTGGACGATGTGGTTTTTCAGTTCCAGATCAGTGGGCACTATGGCAGGCCTCACCTTAAGCAGATTATTGACACGCCATACACCGATTACATTCCTGGCATCTGCTTCCGCGGCCTGCTTGGCTTTCAGATTATCGACCATGCCTTTCAGCGTAACCGTACCCTGGTTAACTTCCACAACAGGATTGAATGACATCACCCGGGGATCATATAAAAATGCCGCCTCAACCGCATTTTTGATTTCCTGATCGCTGCGGTCCTGGAACATACTTTTGCGACGCATTTCATCACGCGCCCACCATTCGACTTCAAGATCTTCCGCTTTTACATCTTCAACACCGCTGACCCAGCAATCCTGTACGGCACGATTTTTTTCGGTCAGACTGCCGGCAGTTCCGCTCAGGCGAACCTTGCCGTCTTCGACATTGACATTAATCTGATAATCATCAACGCGAATATCATTAGCCAGCCGCGCTTCAATTTCCCGTTCTATTTCACCATCCGGCCGGTCCTTTTTTAGTTGGAAATCCACTTCGTTTTTGACACCGCGAACGCCTTTTACACCTTTAATAACCGTTAAGACCAGCTCTTTTTCCTGCCAGGAATCAACGGTGCCGCTTACGGTAACAATACCATTATCCACCGTGGTGGAAACCTTATATGATTCCGTCGCCGGATCACGGAGCAGCGCCGCCTGAACTGCATCACGCAGTTCTCTGTCCGTACGTTGCACATAAGGTTTGACCTCAATCCGGTCTATTACGCCACGGACGCCCATGATACCTTCGGCGATTTTTTCCGCGCGTTCTTTTGCCAGAATGTTACTGACCTGGCCCGTTAATAATACGATACCCTGATTGGTTTCGACATCGATGCGGTTCACATTGACGACAGCATCAATCCAAAGTTCTGTTTCAATGGCATTGGTGATTTCATTGTCATCAATGTCATTTTGCTGGGCATTGAGTGGAAACAGAAAAGCAACCAGTAAAAGTGCAACTGCAAAGGTTGACAATCTGTTTAATTTAAACATGCTTAACATAATAAGCCTCCTGTAAATATAATTACTGAAAATACACACATCCCTTTTACCGATCTTCTTCCAGATCAACTTTTAATGAAAAGAACTCAAGTAAATCCTTGAGGGTTATAATACCGGCCAGTTCGGAATTTTTGGTTACCATAATCCGGCTCAACCCGTTTTTACGCATTTTTACAAGCGCCTCAACGGCATCCGAATTTATATCGATTGTATTTTTTTCATCACATGCTTCCATAATATCCGATACGGTTCGCTCCTGCCAGGATTCTTTATCAATATTCTTTACCTGCTTTAACTGAACACAACCGGAAAGTTTATCACCTTTGGTTACGGGATACATCTTGTAATGGTAACGATAGACATAGTCTTCCACCAGTTTATCCAGTTTCATATCCGGTTTAACCGTTACAGGATCATCTTTCATAAAGCGTTCAACCGGCTCGCCTTCCAAAGCTTTGCGCATCATCAGATTCTGATAGGATTGCTGTGATGCCATGCGCATGAACATACCGATCAGAAACCACCAGATACCACCGACGAAGTTACCACCGATAAAATTAAATGCGCCCAGTACCATCAGCAGGATGCCGAATCCCGTGCCAATCCTCGATGAAACTTTCGTGGACCAGCGCAGATCTTTTTTCCACATCCACAAAATCGAACGCAGAACACGGCCGCCATCCAGGGGATACGCCGGAAGCATATTAAATCCTGCCAGAACAAGATTAATGATGCTCAGGTAGAGCAGAACACCGTGAACCGGCTGCCCCCAGGACATCCCCATATCAAGGAGATGCACACCGAAAAATATGCCCCCGAGTATGACGCTGGATATCGGTCCGGCAATGGCCATAGACAGCTCCGCCTTCGCACTCTGAGGCTCCTCCTGCATCTGGGCAACACCACCGAAAATAAACAGGGTGATCCCGCGAATCGGTAAATCGAACTGCCTGGCAATCAGTGAATGGGATAATTCATGAAAAACAATCGACACAAAAAGGCCCAATGCCCCGAACACGCCCATCCACCAATAGGTCGCCGTATCAAAATCCTGGTAATAGTTTGGGAACAGTCCCCTTGCCAGCGACCAGGTTATCAATACGGCCAGTATTAACCAGCTCGGATCCATTTTGACTTCGAAGCCGAATAATTTGA
>CAYXRA010000238.1:0-6102 GCA_964467525.1 uncultured Calditrichaceae bacterium | reverse complement strand
CTTCTCACATTCCCGCCCCGTCGGGACTGGGGTGGGGATTTTAAACAGATGAAAACTAATATGGACAGACAATCCCTCAACAAAAAAAGAAATTCGGTTTGGAAAAGACTGCTGCCAAGACTGGAATCACGATATGCCGCGCAGGTGGAAGAGGAAGAATGGCATGGATTTATCCAGCGTATGGACAGAAACTTTGAGAAGCTGTTCAACTGCCTGTTTTCCCTCTATGGAATACAATACGATTTTTTCTATCATATCGAAAGTATTCTTGCCTCGGCTACGGAAATGTGGATTGACCGGTCGGGTGAATTAAAAGCACTGGACGCGATCAGGGAAACCAATCCTTACTGGTATCAGTCGCACCGAATGGTGGGCGCCATGTGCTATGTGGATCTGTTCGCAGGCAATTTAAAGGGATTAATTAAACGCCTGCCATACCTTTCCGATCTGGGTATTACCTACCTGCATATTATGCCAGTATTTAAAGTACCGAAAGGTGATAATGACGGCGGATATGCCGTAAGCAGTTATCGCGAGATCAATGCCGGTCTGGGCACAATGGAAGATTTGGAACAACTGGCCGGCGAACTGCGCAGGCGCGGTATATCCCTGGTTCTTGACTTTGTTTTTAATCACACTTCAGATGAACACGAATGGGCAAAAAAAGCCATTGCCGGCGATGAAGATTATCAGGATTTTTTTATCATGTATCCCAACCGGACAATGCCTGACGCCTACGAAAAAAGTATTGCAACCGTATTTCCGGATGAAATTCCCGGATGTTTTACCTACCGAAATCGCATTCGTAAATGGGTGTGGACATCTTTTCATAATTATCAGTGGGATTTGAATTACGAAAATCCGGAAGTTTTTAATCGCATGATGGAGGAAATGCTTTTCCTTGCCAATCGTGGTGTGGAAGTTTTGCGCCTCGATGCCATCGCTTTTATCTGGAAACGTCTGGGCACGGGTTGCCAGAATTTGCCCGAGGCGCATACGATCATCCAGGCTTTCAATGCACTGACCACTATCGTTGCCCCGGCAATGGTATTTAAATCGGAAGCGATAGTTCACCCCGATGAAGTGCGCAAATATATCAGTGAAGAAGAGTGCGAATTATCCTATAATCCTCAATTGATGGTCCTGCTCTGGGAAGCTCTGGCCACCCGTGACGTCCGCGTTTTGCGCCACGCGATGGAGCAGCGGTTTGAAATTCCAAAGGGCTGCTCCTGGGTAAACTATGTCCGTTGCCATGATGACATCGGCTGGGGCTTCTCTGATGACGATGTGAAGGAAATAGGTTTCGATCCCGATCAGCACCGCAAGTTCCTGACCAGATTCTATACCGGAAAATATCCGGGCACATTTTCCAGAGGGGCTCCTTTTCAGGTGGATCCCAAAACCGGAGATGCCCGTGTCTCAGGTACATGCGCTTCCTTAACCGGACTCGAAAAAGCAATTGAAATCAAGGATGAAAACGAACACACCCTGGCTATTCGCAGAATTCTGATGCTGCACGGCATTATTATGACCATTGGAGGCATTCCGCTTATTTATCTCGGCGATGAGCTGGGAACGCTGAATGATTACAGCTATGAAAAGGATCCCGATAAAATGTCTGACAGCCGCTGGCTGCACCGGTCGCCCTTCAACTGGAAAACAGCGGAAAAACGGCATGATATGGCGAGCACGCCAGGTAAAATTTACCAGGGATTGCAGCGCCTGATTCAACTGCGCCGTCAGAATCCGGTATTCACGGGTGCGGAAACGGAAATCATTGATACGGGCAACAAACACGTATTCGGTTATTTTAATACCCATGAGGATTACAATGTATTTGTCCTGGCCAATTTCAGCGACCATGAACAGCAGATCGAAGCCCGGCGTCTGCGTCAGCTGGGACTGCGTAAAACAATGGTAGACATGGTTTCCGGTAAAACAATTATTGCAACCCGTGAATTGATTATGGAACCTTATCAATTCATGGCCCTGTCGTTCGTATAATTAGTAAACTTAATATAATGATAAGCTCTGACACTGAATTTGGAGGAAAGATGAAATTCGCTAACCTTATTTTAATTGGGATGCTTCTGGTCTCATTCAATTTGCCGGCCCAGCCATTGGACCAGATAACAGCGCAGGAAGCCGGATTAGATCCCAAACACCTGACCCTGGTCGATGAAGTTATCGAAATGGCTATTGCCGAAGAACAGACGCCGGGCGCTGTTTTATTTATTGCCCGCCATAATAAAATCGTTTATAAAAAAGCCTACGGTTACAAACAACTAATCCCGGAAAAGAAAAAAATGACCCTGAACACCATTTTCGATTTGGCCTCAATAACCAAGCCTGTAGCCACGGCAACTGCGGCGATGATTCTGATCGATAGCGGAAAATTACGGCTGCTCGACCGCGTTACCGATTTTTTTGACTACTTTTCATCACGCAGGGATGAAGGAGAAAATTACGTCAAACCCATCCGCATTATTCATTTATTAACCCATACTTCCGGTTTGCAGCCGGTAGCTCCCTGGGATGAACTGCGTGAAAAATACGACACGCCGGCGCCCGATTCACTGCTGCACTTTATCAGCACCATGGACCGGCATCATCCCACCGGCGAGGAATTCGAATATAGTTGTTTAAATTTCATCGTTTTGCAAAAGATCATTGAAAAAATTTCCGGACAGACCTTGGCGGATTTCACAAAAAAGAAAATTTTCGAACCGCTTAATATGACGCAAAGCGGATTTATACCCGATGCTGACTTAATGCCCTATTGCGCGCCCACCGAACTTTTCGAGGGCGAGGTGCTGCGGGGCGTTGTCCACGATGAAACCGCCCGCATTTTGATGGGCGGCAATTCGGGCAATGCCGGCCTATTTTCCACTGCCGCCGACCTGTCCATCTTTTCAGCAATGATGCTGAATCAGGGACAATGGAACGGCAAACGCATTCTCAGCAAAGCCGCTGTTCGCATGATGACCAGCCTGCCGCAGGGATATGAATTATTTGGCCGCGGACTAGGCTGGGATCTTAATTCGGGATACAGTTCCAATCAGGGTGATCTTTTTAGCCAGAATGCCTATGGACACACAGGATTTACAGGCACTTCCCTGGTTATCGATCCCGATACGGAATGCGTGATTATTCTGCTCACCAACCGCGTGCACCCGGACCGCAAAAGCAGCGTAATTCGTCTGCGCAGTCTGGTTGCAAATATCGTTGCCGCGTCAATTATTAATTAGCATAAATGGTGATATATTAATATATTATTGAAAAATAAAAGGCTATGGCCTACCCATAAATGTGAGACAAAAAAATGATTAAAGTTTACGGCGTTCCGTCTTGTAAAAAGATAAGAAATACACGTGCATTGCTGGATGAGAATCATATTGAATATGAGTTCATCAACGTCAAAAAACAGCCCTTTTCGCCGGATAAATTAGAACAGGCCGCTAAACAGGTCGACTTAAATACACTGGTAAACAGCAAAGGTCTTACTTATCGTAAACTCGGATTAAAAGATAAAAATTTATCCGATGGAGAACTGCTGCAATGGCTTTTCAATGAACAGGGGATGATCAAGCGTCCGCTGATCGAAAAGGACCAAAAATTCCACACGGGCTTTGACAAAGAGGCAATTATAAATTTCGTAAATCAATAAAAATATAAAACCAACCGAGGCATTTATGTCAGGATTAACAGTAATTATTTTAGGCGGAGGAAGAGGAACCCGTCTCGATCCGTTAACCCGGCTGCGCGCCAAGCCGGCTGTGCCCATCGGCGGTAAATTCCGCCTGATCGATATCCCGATGAGCAATTGTATTCATTCCGGATTCAGGAAAATATTTATCCTGACTCAATTCAATACGGAATCACTGCACCGGCATATTCACAACACCTATCGGTTCGATCATTTCGGTAAAGGCTTTGTCCGTTTACTGGCTGCTCAGCAAACCAGCGAGAATCAGGACTGGTATCAGGGTACCGCCGATGCCGTGCGTAAAAACCTGCGCTATCTCGAAAATATCGATGATCATATTATGATTTTGGCCGGCGATCATCTCTACCGGATGGACTATCGTTACTTTTTTGAGCATCATCTGGCAAATGACGCTGATATTACCATTTCGGTTAAACCCATTTATTCTCATGAAGCCCATGGATTCGGTGTTTTAAAATCCGACGAAAATACCAGAATTACCGAATTTTATGAGAAGCCTCAAACCGAAGATGTCCTAAATGATTTCCGTGTTGATGAGAAAGTCTTCCGGCACTTCGAACTCGATCCCCAGGGACGTACCCATCTTGCCTCCATGGGCATTTATATCTTTAAAAAAGACGTGTTGTTCGATTTGCTTGAAAAAAACAAGAAAGAAGACTTCGGCAAGGAAATTATACCTGACAGTCTGGAAGATCATAAAGTTTATGCTTACTTTTTCAATGGATACTGGGAAGACATCGGAACGATGCGCGCTTTTTTTGAGGCCCACTTTGAGTTAACCCAGCCCGTGCCCCGGTTTAATTTTTATGACGAAGAATATCCGTTTTTTACCAATCCGCGTTTTTTGCCCTCTTCAAAAATTTACAACTGCCAGATTAATCAGTCGCTTGTTGCCGAGGGAAGTATTTTGCTGGGATCTATCATCGAACATTCGGTTATCGGCATCCGGGCATTCATCGATGAGGGCACTTTCGTGCAGCGCTCGGTAATCATGGGCAGCACCCGTTATGAAACCATCGAGACGCGCAACCGCAACCGCGATATCGGCCAGCCGAACATCGGTATCGGCAACAACTGTATCATTCGCAATGCGATTATTGATCTGGATTCGCGGGTCGGCAATAACGTGCAATTGATTAATAAAGATAATCAGCAGGAAAGCGACGGCGACAATTTTGCCATTCGCGACGGAATTATTATCATTCCAAAAGGAGCGGTTGTACCGGATAATACGATTATCTAAAATATTAACCGTCCTGCTGCAATAAACATTATGCTCAAGGAGGGATGCCCCGGGCATGAGGAGCGCGGCGAAGTAAGCATCGCCTCCGGCGGCGCAATGTAAAGGCTCCGTTTTTTGGTCTGAAAAATTACGGAATCCCGCAAATAGCGTCAAACGGGTAGAAATAATGAGTAAAAAATATATCTTTGCCAAGTTATTTTCTGCTTTTGACGATCCGGTGGAAAATACAGATGTATCAGAACTGGAAATCGCATCATTTCTTGATCCCCGCGTAAGCATTAATAATGTTTTTCAGCTCATTCAATACGATGACCTTAACCGGCTGATTGCCAGGAGCGAACCGCTGCAGCAGCGTCTGATTTCCAGGCTGCCGGACAACGGTCGGCACGGCTACCTCTGGTTCGGCGATCCTTATCCCGATTTACACAGACTGCTCTGCCGCCCGGCAATGTTCTACGAAGTCTATCTGTTTCAGCATGAGCGCGAACCGGCGCCCGAAATCACCACCGATGCCTTCGCCCGACTCACAGAGCGACTGAATATTTACAACTGGCATGTTTACCGGATATATTCATTTCAGTTTCTGCTGCAGCGCTCGGCAATGATCCGCGATAAGGCGGAAAACGAAATCGAGATCGATCATTACTTCGATCACCTGTTCGAAAATCTTGGCGCCGCCGATTTTCAACGGGACACGTATCTGAAAATCAGATCCGTTATCGAGCGTAAGACAAACGGCCGTTTTTATCTGAACAGCGATAAACGGAACAAAAAAAGCAGGACTTTTCGGCCCTGGGTGCGGGCATTGATCAATTATCTGCTGCGCGGGGAAAAGCTTAAGATTTATCTGCCTTTCTGCGACAGCGGCGACCTGGTATTCGAAACCCTGCTCAGCGGTAATGTCGCCGTTAGCGCGGAAATCAACCCCGCCGACATCATATTTTGCCGCAGTGTCCTTTCTGTAATTGACTTTGCGGCGGAAGCCTACACCCATGCCATTTCCGGTCTGTTCACCCGGATTAAATTGTTAACCAGCGATAGCGCCGCCGCGCAGACCGATTTGTTTCTGATCCAAACCCAAAAGGATTTTTCCGATTTCTGGCTTAAGGAAAAAGAACGATTACAGGCATTT
>CAYXRA010000237.1:0-6141 GCA_964467525.1 uncultured Calditrichaceae bacterium | reverse complement strand
GGCGAAGGGGTGGGGGTTCTGTTTAATCATGCCTTTGTGTGTTTGCAAAATCATGGATGTTTCATTTTAGTTAACACCTGACCCGCTAATTCAAAACCGCTGATCAAAAGGTATACTCCCAGTTCAGGCCAATTTGTACTTTATTATTGCCAAGAATGGTTTTCTCGTAATAGGTATCCAGTTTCCAGTATCTGTTGAGCCTGTATTCCAGTCCCAGCCGGTTACCGGCGTCCCAGCTCAGGCGGGGCATGGGTACGGAACCACCAAACTGGGTGCGGTATTCGATGTACAAATCGCTGGTTAAATATTTTCCGAAAGCAATTGATGCGTCTTCCAGTCCATTATTTAAACGCATTTTATTTAAATCGATCAGCGATTTATTTTTATTGATTTCCACCTTATCCAGGCCGGTGTATTGCTCGGCGCCGCGCTCCACTGCAGTCAGAATTGAGGTGGTCGCGACATCTTCGCCTATATTACGGATTGCCGAATCGGCATTGGTCTGGAACGTACCAATGTCCGAACCGAAAGTAAGCAAAGCAATTTTATCCAGATAGGACAGGCCCAGTTCGCGCCCGTTTTCAGTGATCCGGATATTTTGATCGAGATCATTGAGATTTCCGGTGATAATCAACTCAAATATTCGGTCGCCCAGCCTTTTAATGGCTACAATATCGATATCGGGATTGATTTCATTGGGATTTTTAAAATCGATGGCGCCGGATTGCACTTCAAAATTCTGATTCCAGGAATTGTATTTTCCTGAGACTACTTCCAGGTGACCGGTTACCTGCACCTGATCGGCCCCGGCTTCCATACTGGTTTGCAGATCACCGGTGATGGCAATCTTGAAATTATTGGTTAAATCCAGCGGAGAACTGGTAATTACAAAATTGCCGGGCAGACTGACATCCATATTCATCACAATATAGGGTACGCTCTGTCTTACAGAGGCCGAGGTGAGATAAACATTCTTTTCCATCTTGCTTAAATCGACTTCATACTCGCCCTGCGGAACATAAATATCGCCGGTTATAAAAAGGGTATCCCGCCCTTTGATGGACAGGTCATTTGTAGTCAGCAGCAACTTGGTATTTTCGACAAAATAATCGATATACAGCTCGTCCATTTTGATTTCGAGATCAAGCCCCGGACGGGTGATCTCGGCGAGGTCGATGGAACCGCCGATTTCCAGATAACCTTCCCTGACCGTCCGTTTTGTCCACGGCGCCAGTGCTTTCAGAAATCGCCAGCTCTTTTCCCATATATCCTTTTCTTTTACCGAGGTACCTGAGAAGCGCTTAAACTGAAGCACACTGTCTTCGATTACCGCTTCGAACTGTACGTTTTCAATCGGATCTTTTACCCGGGAAAGTAAAATGGACCCATCGGTTAAACTGATATTACCCCCGCTGATTGACGGATTATCCAATGTTCCGCCCAGGTAGATTTCCATTTCGTAATTTCCGTTGATCGATTCAACCTGATCGTTCAGTTCTCTCAGAAAGCGGATTTCATCATCTTTGCTTTTCAGGTAAAGCTGAAAAGGCTTGCTTGTAAAATTGGTGTCGATTTGGGAGAGTACCAGCTCATACTTCTGCCAGCCCATCAAACTGAATTCCGTGCCGTTTAGCAGCGCGCTTAAACTATCCAGGATGATATAGCCGTCGTTGTACTGGGAATACATGCGCAGGGAATCGACCTTGAAATCGTCATACTTGAAGCGATCGATGGTCATGTGATGTCTGAGAAACGGCCGGTTAACTTCTCCGCTAACTTCCAGGTAGCCGTCCAATTTTCCGCTGAGTCCTCTGGAATCTTTAATAAGCGGTGCAAAATGCTGCAGTTCAATATTATGCCAGCGCATCTTCAAATCGGCCTTGGTTTCCTCGAGAATATCTATGCCCGTTTTCTTTTCTTTGGAAAGAGCAAAAGCCAGGGCGCCCGAGGCTTCAAAATGCATGTCGCCGTGATCGAATCCCAGCTCATTGACAAAAAAAGTACTGTCGGCAAACTGATATTTACTGTGAACCTGGCCAAGGGCAACGCCGTCAAAAACCAGATCATTAATCTGCAAATCAATATCCAGATTCATATCGCGCAACGGATCGATAATTTCCGCGGAACCGTTAACCGCCCCGCTCAGGGTAAATGTTCTGTTCCAAAACTGTTCGAACGGTTTAAGCTCCATTTTATGAAAAGAAATAAATGCCTGTAGATCCTGCACGCTGTTATCCCAGAATCCGGACGCTTCCAGCGCTGAATTTTCCGGTCCCTTCAAACGCAAATGTTCGATAATCACACCGGATGAATCAATTTTGAAAAACAGGACGCCGTCATTTTCGAGCCAGTATTTTTCATACTCGGTTTTGAACAGGGGTATTTTGATTTCGGTTTGATTTTTTAGAAAGGCGACATTGATGGCCGATTTTAAGAAATTATCTTCGCTTTTCAGCAAAATTTCCGAAATATTGACAATATTGCTGTCGATTTCGGATTCGATGCGCAGGGCATTCAGGGGCATTTCTCCGACCCGTCCGGAGTCTACCGTAAATGATGCTTCACCCTTGCGGCGACTTAACACATCCATCACATAAAGACGCAGCGTTAAAGAGTCCATATCCACGAACTGGTATTTAAAATAAGGCATCAGGACGTTTCCTGAAATATCCGGATCATTAAGATCACCGGTCAGCCTTAGCTGGGCGTCGAAAATACCGAATACACTATCCACGGCGAAAGTATGCATCAAATCGTTTAGATTATTATCAAAAGTCAGCAGCGAAAGATCGATTATTTTTTGCCGGCTTAAGGTTCCTTCCAAAAAGAACTGCGAATTTTCAGTGAGCCGCAGTTTGGAAGGTTTACTGAACCGGAAATTACCCCGATCCGCATGAAGATTTAACATTAACGTATCGAATGGGATCGAATCCAGCGTTGTATGATAAAGCAGCAGACTGCCTTTCCCGGTGGCCCGATTCAGTTTGTAATCTTTGATGTCAAAATTCAGACGGCCATCGATATCGGTAGTAAAAAGTCCGACAGGCAGCATCTTCAGATTGAGATCGCTGAAAGTCACATTTCCCCTGGCGCCGCCGAACTGACTGCCGCTGGCTCGCAGATTAAGTTTGCCCACATTAGAGATCAGTTTCAATTGGCGTATGTCGTATCGGGCATCTTTATAAATCATATCAACTATCAGATTTTCCAGATCGATATTGCGCCATTTGCCCGAGATATTCAAATCGGCGCCAAAATCCACAGGCGCGCCACTGACGCTGAAAGCGCCGCTTAAATAGCCGCGATCCAGCGTATCCATCCCGCTCAGTCGATTCAGATCGGCAAAATCCAGGTAGAATTCATGCAGATTCAGATTGGTGTTGATGGTATCGCGCAGATCATAATAGGCGCTGGCATTAACCCATGACTTGTTTGAGGAGAGCTTTACCTGATTGAGGGTGAAATGCTTGCGGTCCCCTTTCAATTCGAATCCGGCGTGTTTTATCGGAAAGTTTTTCTCTTTCCAGAAAGCCCTCAAATTATCCAGTTTGAGACGGTATTGATCCTTTTTTATATTTGCGGAGAAAGCGAGGTATAAATCGTTAAATGTTGCCGGGGCGCCTGAAAAGCGCAGGCTGCCCGCGTAAAGCTCGGCATTGCGTACGTATATTTCCGGCAGCAGATTCAACACCGTATCGATATAGTTGGTATGCTGGATTTGCGTCAGCAGGGTGTCGATGTTGAATGGCTCGCCGGGCTGCGGTTCCGGTTCGGGCTGTCCGGAAAGAATATCCACATCGAGGCGGTCAACAAAAATCTTTGAAACCTCGACTCTGTTACTGAACAGCGGCCACAGATTGTATTGCAGCTCGATGTACTGACTACTAATTTTCAACTGGTCATACAACTCAATTTCCAGATTTTCAATTTCGATATTATTTATTAAACTGCCGCGCAGTGAGGTATAGCTGATACGGCCCTTGCCTTCCAGGACATTATTCAGGTAATTTTTTGCCAGACCGGAAACAATACCCGTTTGCCAGTACAGAAAAATAATAATGCCGATGAGTACGATAAAAACAATCGTAAACCACATCCCGATTTTGAACAAGCGTTTTACAATCGACTTACTTTTTACTTTTGCTTTTCTGATTTTAAACACAGTTGCACCGGTTGATCTAATATTTAAACGGAAACATTTGATTTTTCAGGCATCCGACCGGCATCGCTGTTTTCTTTTCCCATGAAGGCCGCGGCATTTCTAATGCGTTTATCCAGCGCCGGGTGACCGTGGAATAAAAATTCAACCAGCGGATGGGGCGTTTTATCGCTGAGATTGGTTTCACTCAGTTTTCGCAGCGCTCCGGCAAATGCTTCGGGATTTTCTATATGATTCAGGGCGTAATCATCAGCCTGCCATTCATTGAAGCGGCTCAGCATGTTGTTCAGCGGGGTGATAATCAGTGTAATCGCGCTAAGGATGATCGATAACAGGGCAATGGCCGCCAGGTCGGCCGGCCCCTGAAAACCCAGTTTCACAACAGCAAAATCATAAATAATACTCGCCACATACAGGCTGAGATAGCTGGTAACCGTACCGATAAGGGTCATTTGCCAGATATGTTTTTTCACGTAATGTCCGACTTCGTGGGCAAACACTGCTTCGATCTCACTGGCGTTCAATTCGTCGAGCAGCGTATCGCCGATGATGATTCGCTTTGACTTCCCCAGTCCGGTAAAAGCGGCATTGGCTTTTTTGGTGTTTTTACTCATGTTGAATCGATACACCCCTTTTAGTGAAAATCCGCCGTTATCGGCCAGCCGGCGCATACGGCTTAACAGATTGTCGTCATCAATCGGCTCAAATTTATAAAAAAGAGGAAAAATCACCTGCGGCGCAATGCGCCCGATCAGCACCGTAAAAATAAACAGCAGCGTGCCGGTCCAGAACCACCAGCTCTCGGGATAGTTGCGCAGGAAATAGTAAAAAAGCAGCAGCAACGGCGTAAGCAGTATCAGTCCGACCAGAAAGGTTTTAATTTCTTCCCAAACCCAGGCGCCGAAAGTCTGATTGGAAAGTTCATAACGGTGTTCCAGCCAGAAGCCGGAAATAAAGCTCAGGGGGATGTCGATCAGCGAGAAGGCTAATCCCAGCAGGCCCGCGAAAAGCAGTAACTGCAGGTAGGGATTACCGGCCACGTCAATCACAAAATTACGCAGTTCAACCGAATATCCGCCGAAGACGAAAATAATCAGCAGCGAAACCGACAGGATGGTTTCACTGATATTAAGGGTTAATTTTATTCGCGCGTATTTTTTTGCTTTGGTTTGCTTTTCCATGATGCCCCCGGGGCTGTTTATTAATTGTTTTTTTATTGTATTCTTGTGCCGGTGCTTTGTTCCTGTAATTCTGTGTTATGATATAGTTTAGGGTATATTAATTTTCTTTTCAACCGTTAAATGGCGGATTGAATAATTAACGGAAAATTCTAACTGCCGGCGGGGGATTTATATTTCATTAAGAATCAATAACAAATTAATAAAAATGTTGAAATTGAACAGAGGTGTAGGTAAAATATAAATGATACAGGTTTACCTGCACAGTTCTTATCATCGCGGGCAGGTGAACAGCCTGATCCGTCGTTCAAACAACGAGCCGCCGCTCACTGATTTTATTGCCTGGGTCTGGCTGGGCAAACCCGCGGCACTGTGGGCGGAATTGAAAATTTATAAATGAGTTATGATCTGATCTTTGATTCCTTTTAAAATTGTTATAGAAATTGGATATTAACTGACTCTATGATAAACAGGGTAGATTTTTTTGTGAGTTATTCAATATCATTGCGAAACTAATATTTTGTTTCTCATATTTAGTTTTATATATTTTTATCATCATGATTAATCAGGAGGTTATGAAAATGATTGACAGAGAACATCTTAAGTTGGAAATAGATAAAATTCCGGATAAACATATAGGATTATTATATAAAATTATGAAAGCGCTTGAGAGTACAGAACAAACTGAATTAAGTGTCAAAGAGCCTGAACATGAGAACGAAATTTATAATAAACATTCCTGGAATCAGTTTATACAAGATACTTACGGTTGTTTATCAGATTCACCAATAATTCGTCCGGATC
>CAYXRA010000236.1:0-6191 GCA_964467525.1 uncultured Calditrichaceae bacterium | reverse complement strand
CTCCCACTCCCCGCCAAGACATGACGCAGGGGTGGGGATTTTAAACAGATGAAATAATAGAATAGATTAATTTTACATATACTACAACGAAGCGATTATGTCAAAAATATTAATATTACCATTGATTATTCTGATTTCCGTTTGCACTGTTTTTGCGCAGACTGAATCGGAAAGCGGTGCATTTTCTTATCCGCTAAAACTTTATAATCAGGCGTTCTATGATTTAGCCGCTCAGCAGTTCGTAAAATTTTATAACAGCTATCCCAACAGTCAGAAAGTGGATGAAGCGAAATACTATGCGGGTATGTCCTTTTTTAAACTAAGCAATTATAATCAGGCCCGGATTGAATTTCAGTCCCTGGCCCTGGAATATCCGCAAAGCAACCGTGTAGGCGAGAGCTGGTTTAAAGCCGCATTATGCTATGAAAATCTGGGCAATTATCCGGAAGCAGCCAAAGCCTATGAAACGATCCGTCTTTTATATCCCGAAGATCCTTATGCGCCGCAGGGATTATATCATGCCGGACTGCTGTATCTTAAAATGAATAAATCCGCAGAAGCTTTCCGCACGTTCACGTTCATTCTCGAACGTTACGCCTCGTCGGCTTATTATTATAAAGCGATGGTCAAAGCAGGGCGTAGTCTGTTTAATATGAACGAACTGCAAAAAGCTAAAGAAATGATCAATAAGGTTTTCGACGGACAAGCCGAAGCAGAAGTACTTAGTGAGTCCAATTTGTTGCTGGCACAAATAGAATACAGTCAGGGTTATTTCGATGCGGCAAAGGAAAATTTTCTGAAAGTTTTGGACAAAGCAAAAACCCCGCAGTTGCTCACCGAAGCAACCATAGAATTGAGTAAAATTTATATTCAGGAAAATGACTTCAAATCGGCGCAGCAATATTTGAGCCGGGCGATTGACCAGCAAAGTGAAGCGTTGATTTTACAAGAACTGCATTACTTGCTGGGTGATGTCTATTTTCTCGATGACAAGCTGGCGCTGGCGGAAAAAGAATATGCCGGAACCAGTTTCAGCGGATCGGATTCATTGAATCTGATCATCAATTTGAAACAGGCTCTGGCCAGAAAGAAACAGGATTATATTACCGACGCCGCGGAAATTTTAGGTAAGGCGCTAAGAAATCATCCGCAAAAAAATGAACGGCTTTATAATCGTTTAAGTGATATTCATATCGACTGGCTTGTAAAATCAAAGCAGTATCAGGCAGCTATTTCCATGCTCTACGGCCGTATAAACAGTAAACCCGTGTTAAAAGATCGCATTCCGCTCACCCTGCGCCTGGTAAAGATTTTGGAAAAACTGGAACAATGGCGCGCCGTGATCAGAGAACTGCAACCCTTCTTATTGATACAGGAAAAATATCCGGAAAAAGATGACGTGCTTTTCTACCTCGCTGTTGCCCACAGAAAAATAGATGATTATGAAGAAAGCGCCTATTTTTTTGAAGAACTCTACAAAGAATTCAGTGCCTCGCCATATTACGTCGAAGCGGAAAAACAGCTGAACTATCTCAAAGAATATAAAATTGCCGGCGGAGATTTGGCGGTCAATCAACTCAAGTTGATCGGAAAACTATTGGAAAACGAATCCCGTTCCGATTTACAATTTGAGCTTGGTAAAATTTATTTCTCCGATCTGAAATATTTTAACCTGGCCGAGGTGCAGTTTAAAGCGGCGATGTCTGCTGGTTCTGAAATTCTGGGCGATATTTATCTCTATCTTGGGAAAACTTATCTCAAAATGGCCGGTAATCATGAGACTGAAAATTATGAAGTCATTGATTATCTGAAAAAAGCCCGCGATCAATTTAAATCTGCAGTAGAAAATATTAAAACCTGTTCTAAGCCCGATGAAGCCGCCTGGCTTATGATTAAGACAACAATCGGCGTGGATACCGTTCGCCTGCACAGGGAAAAACAGATCATAGAAAAATTGATTGCCGATTATCCCAAAAGCTCCTATCTTGAAGAATGGCACGAAAGCCTGGCCTTTGCGCTGTCTTTTAACAGCGAATATACCGGGGCTTCCATCGGATACTTTGAAAAACTCTTAGCGGAATATAAGGATTCGGAACATTATCCGGCATATTTGTTCGGTTATGCGCAATTGATCAAATACAAACAGCCTGAAAAAGCACTGGATCTTTACAAAACAATTGCCTCGGAATATCCCTTTTCCGATGAAGCGGATCAGGCGTTGATGAACGTCGCGGACTATTATTATAAGAAAAATATGTTTAAAGAAGCCGGACATCTGTTTGAACGGTTTTTAAACTATTACTATTATGCGGACAACATAGCGGAAGTCAAACAGAAATTAGCTCATGCCTATCTCAAATCCGGTTCATTTGAGCAGGCAATTAAACTCCTGGAACAGCAAATTGACTCTCCTTTCATCACCGATCAGGTTCTGGCTAAAGAATTCCTGACCCGCTCGCTTTACGATCATATTTATTTACTGGCCGAAGCATATCGCGGCAGCGGTGATGCGGATCGCGCCCAGGCATTTTTCAATTTATATTTGAATCTCGATTTAAAGGGAAATTATCGCGGTCATGCCCGTTTTGCGCTGGGTGAGCTTTATTACGAGACCGGACAAAAGAAAGTTGCCATTGAAAATTTCAGGGCCATATCGAAGTCCGACTCAGCTTTATATTTACAGGCACGGATTTATACAGCAAAGACGCATTTCGATTTAAAAGATTATAAACAAGCCGCGGCGGTTTACCGGGAACTGATCCAAATCCTCGAAGGAACCGATAAAGAATACGAGGTTTTTGGTAAGTACATCATTTCGCTGCTTCGCGCCGGACAAATTGAGGAGAGCAAAAATCAAATTGCCCTTTACAAAAGAGCCTTCTCAGACAAAAAAGATTATCTTGCGCAGTTTGTTTTAGAGCTTGGCCGCCTTCAGAGAATGCAAAAAAACTTTGATAAGGCAAATAATTATTTTAATGAGGTAAAGAAAAAGTATAAATCAACCGAATATGTAGATGACGCCGACTACTATCTGGCATTAAATTACATTACATTAAATAAAAATGATGATGCTTTTGAAATACTAAGCAATTTTTATACGAATTATCCGCAGAGCGATCAGTTGCCTGCGGCCCTGAATACACTGGGCACCTTATACTTTCGTTCCGAAAAATTTGATTCGGCCATCGAAATGTTTAAAAATGCCCTGAAATACTGCAAAGAAAAAGAGCAGGAGCAAAATATTCTTTCAAATCTTATCAAAACATATACATTTACAGGATTTTGGGATGCCGCCCAGGGAACGGCCCGGCAATATGTCGAAAAGTTTCCCGGTGCGGATGATAAGATCGATAAGAAGATCATTATTGCGCAGGCTTATATTAATCTGAATCAGTTTCAGAGCGCCGTAGACTATCTGAGGAAAATAAAACTGGAAGCGGATAGTGAAAAAGAACCGGAGATTCAGTATTATATCGGCGAGGCGCTTTTGAAGGCCGGTCGCTATGAAGAAGCCATCGCCGAATTTGTTAAAATACCGCTGCTTTCGAAGAAGACAAAGCTGCAATGGGAGGCCAGCGCCCTTTATTACTCCGGTCAAAGCTATGAAAAATTAGGACGGGTGCAAGATGCCATTCGCATGTATCGTGAAATCATTCGCCGGCCTGGTATTGACCTGGTTCTGAAAAAAGAAGCGGAAAAACGCATAAAGCAAATTCAATAAAGGAGTGATCATGAAACAGTTTATCAGCGCTCTAATTTTGCTTATTTTTTTGATATTTATGGTTAGTTGTTCGGGACCTTCGGGTGCGCGCAACGGTGAGCAGGATTTTAAATTTGAAGATGAGCTGCTACAGGAACGCGTCGAAAACCTGCAGGAAAATATCGAAGATAATCCTAATAACATGGAATACAGAAGGCAGTTGGCCGCCATTTATGACGAAAACGGCGAACCGCTCAAGGCTCTGGAAACGCTGGAAAAATCTTTTGTCATAGATCCGGGCGATGCCGAGTCAAAATTCATGTATGCTGAAATTGCCGAGCGAACGGGCGATAGGGCAAAAGCATATCAGGCTTATAAAGATGTTTTACAGTCTGCTGACGGACAAGCCTATCTCGATCGCATTGCCCCTAAATTTACCGATGTATTCGAAGTGCGTACCATCGTTGACGGAACTGCCGACCAGGCCTTTGGTAATTTTTCCGCCGATGGCAACCGGATTATTTATCAATCCAATCAAAACGGCAACTGGGATATTTTTGAATATGACCTGGTGAGTGAAACATCCCGGCAAATCACCTTCGGCGATGCCCACGAAGAGAATCCGGATTTTGCACCGGACGGCAATACAATCGCTTATACTTCCACATTCGATGATCACCGTGATGTTCCCTACGATCAGAAATTACGCGATATTTATGTGATGGATTTAGCGAAAAATGAAGCTAAGAATTTAACCACAAACGGTTCCAACGACTGGCGGCCGCGCTATTCAAAGGACGGTAAATTCATCGCCTTTGTGTCCGAACGCAACGATCTGCGGGAAGTCCCTTTTTATGAATTGCGCAGTGATGTCTTTATAATGGAAAGTGACGGCCGGTTTCAGCTTCCTTTGACGAAACCGGATGCCCACGATGGCAGTCCCTGCATCGCTCCCGGCAGCACGGAACAGGCCGGTACGATTTATTTTGATTCCAACCGCGAGGTCAACTATGCGATTTACCGGATGGATATGAACGGCAAAGAGATAAGAAGAATAACATTCAACCCGGGAGCCAATGATGCATCCCCGGCCATTTCACCTAATGGTGATAAAATAGCCTTCTTTTCGGACCGCGACGGCAATTATGAGATTTATATGATGAATACAGACGGCTCGGCTCAACAAAGGTTAACGTCCAATCCCATGGCCGATGTCAACCCGACCTTTTCACCGGACGGCAGTTCGATCCTGTTTCATTCCAATCGCAACGGCAGTTATGATTTATTCCTGATGGATCTGACCAGGCAATCGCAGGATCTGCCCCTTTATGAAGTAGTCGACCGGATCGACCGGGCTATTGAAACCCTGCAATAAAATCTTTTTAAATCTTCTTCTTTCAACCGGCCGGCGGTTATGCAATTTTGATAATCGCCGGTTTTTTTATTTTATCTTCACGACCGCGATATTTACCCAACAGTACAACATCGATCTGCTGCGCTTCCGGCAGCTTAAAAACAAAAACCCCGAAAATTTTTTTGCCGAAGGTCAGGCGTTGTGATACAAACTGTCCGGCAGAGAGATATATTTGAAAATATCAAAGCGGAACAGTAATTTTGATGCATTGGTTTTATAATTTCAGAATTTATAATTTGTATAAATAACGGGTGAATCAGGAAAATCAAGGCTTATGCTCGAACCGCGCATGAATCTGGAACAATTGATCGAATTTCTTTCCACCGATTCCGATTTCAAAAGAAGAATTACGGAGTGGATTGTCTACGAAGCCCTGCCGGCCCGCTTTTCCGATTTTCCCGAATCCCTCGACGGCCGGCTCAAAGAGGCCCTGCAGGCAAAAGGGGTAGAGCGGCTATATACACATCAAAGCGAAGCCTATCAAATTATCAAAAAAGGTAATCATGTTGTTATTGTAACGCCAACGGCTTCGGGAAAAACGCTCAGTTATAATCTGCCCGTTTTTGAAGAGATACTCAGGAACCCCGGCACCCGGGCTTTATACCTGTTCCCGACGAAAGCACTCTCGCAGGACCAGGTAAAGGAAGCGCAAAGCATGAGCGATGCCCTGAAGTCCGATATAAAAACCTTCACGTTTGACGGAGATACACCGGCCGATATCCGGCGTACCATCCGCTCGGCGGGCAACATTGTCGTCACCAATCCCGATATGCTGCATCAGGGGATTTTGCCCCATCATACGCTGTGGATTAAACTGTTTGAAAATCTGAAATACATTGTCATCGATGAAATTCATTCCTATCGCGGTGTGTTCGGCAGTCACCTGGCCAATATTATGCGGCGCCTGAAACGGATATGCGCATTTTACGGCAGTAAACCACAGTTTATCTGCGCCAGCGCCACCATTGCCAATCCGCTTGAACTGGCGGAAAATATCACCGAAGAATCTCTGACTTTAATCGATAAAAACGGCGCCCCGCGCGGCAAAAAGCATTTTCTGTTTTATAATCCGCCGGT
>CAYXRA010000235.1:0-6195 GCA_964467525.1 uncultured Calditrichaceae bacterium | reverse complement strand
TTTACTGTACGGAAAGAATATTTATAAAATCTTTTGGTAGTCAATGGTAAGTATACGAAAAAAAAAATGCAAGAAAAAAAATAATTAATTTATCGAAATATTATTTTTATGCCGGATGAACTTAATAATACTCTGTATAATTTGTTTTTAGATAACTTTATTTATGAATCTAATAGCCGAAATATTGCATTTTCAGGTCAATTTTGTATAATTGATGCATGATGAAAAACGATAAAAAATTAGCCAAATGGTGGCACAAAACCGAAGACGATAAAATTCTCTGCACCCTGTGTCCGCGCTACTGCCGGATCGGCGAGGGGCAGGCCGGATTTTGTTTTATCCGCCAGAATCACGGCGGCCGGCTCTATAACCTGGGATACGGACGGCCCACCGGCTTTGCCATCGATCCGATTGAAAAAAAACCGCTCAGTCATTTTTATCCGGGATCGGAAATTCTCAGTTTCGGAACCGCCGGATGCAATCTGGGATGCAAGTTCTGCCAGAACTGGTCGATGAGCAAGGCGCGCTCCGATAAGGAGCAATCCCTGTATGCTTCCCCGGAAGACGTCGTCAATCTTGCCGAAAAGCACGGCGTCCCGTCCATTGCCTTTACCTATAATGATCCGACCATTTTCGGGGAATACGTGGTTGATATTTCTGAAATTGCCAGGGAACGCGGTATTAAATCGGTGATGGTAACCAATGGTTATATCGATAAAGAGGCGCGGAAGGAAGTCTACCGGAATATTGATGCGGCAAATGTGGACCTTAAAGCTTTTACGGAAAAATTTTATCACAAAATGACTGCCGCGCACCTGGCGGATGTGCTGGATACCTTCGTGTGGCTGCGCAATGAAACGGATGTCTGGTTTGAAATTACCACCCTGCTGATTCCCGGTGAAAATGATTCCGATGAAGAAATTAAGCGGTTGTGCGTATGGGTGCTCGAAAACCTGGGCAATGATGTCCCAATGCACTTTACCGCATTTCACCCCGACTTCAAAATGACCAGTCATCCGCCGACGCCGCCTGAAACGTTGACCCGGGCGCGTAAAATTGCCCTCGCCGAAGGCATTAACTATTGTTATGTGGGAAACGTGCATAATTCGGAGGGGCAGACCACTTACTGCCCTTCCTGCAAGGCAGAGCTGATCAAACGCAACTGGCACAGTGTTTTCAGCAACCGCGTTTCAGACGGCCGCTGCCCGGAATGCAAAACAGAAATTGCCGGACGGGGTATGTAAAAACCTTAAAAGGCTTTTTGTTCATTTTAAAATAATCAGGCCGAACTATTAAAGCTGTTTTAACCGGTTGCTGATCTGCGCGATTTTTTCTTCTGCCATTTTGAATCCGGAACTCTTGCTCAGGCTATCACGATACATTTGCAGTGCTTCCCGCAGAGATTTTTTGGCCGCGGTTTTGTCCCCATTTTGCAGGTGAATCCTGGCCACATCTTCCAGCTCCAGTCCGCGGGCATAAAGCACATTGGCATCGAAGTCATCGCTGCCGGTATCTGACTTCAAACGCTTTTTATCCGCCTTGCTCAATTCAACTTTAAAATAATCAGATACCTTACGGGTCAAATCCTTAACCATTTCAAACATTTCGTCCTGTTCGGCTGTTTCCTCTTCGGCGCGAATGGTCAGTCCGCTTTCCACTTCCACAATACGCAGATCGATGCGCATTTTTCCGCCGAACATATTCACAAATCCCCCGAAAACCAGATAGCGGGCGCCCAGCAGTTTACCCAGTTCCTGAACGGTTGAAGCATCCATAACGCCCGTTTGCTGCAGGGCCAGTTCGCTGGTGATTTGTTCGAGACGCTCGCGTTCCACGACTTCAAATGCCCCGATCTTGGAAAATTCGGTAATGAACATATCGGCCAGGCCTTTTTTCAGCGGTTCCAGTTTATCGCGGTCCGCAATGCTGTTATTATCGAAGTAGAGAATGGCAATGGTTTTCTTTGCATGCGTCTGAGATAAAACGGGCAACGAGACAAACAGAAAAGTGAAAATCATCAATGCTACGAGTGTTAATCTTTTCATTTTTTAACCTTATTAAATAGATACCAACATTTAATACGGCCAGTAGGCCAGTGAATCCGACGCATCGGTCACATCGGGATATGCATCAATTAATGGTTCAATGTAAAAATAACCGCCGGTTACATCAACCGAATCGATAATGGCGCCCTGCAGGTCGGTGCGGTAGGCTTTAAAATTAAAATACCCTTCAACAGCGCTTTCCGTGATGCTCAATACTTCAACACTTCCCTGAGGCATTGCACCACTGCTTACTACGGCAGCATAGGTTGTCGTGTCATCCTGATGGTACCAGGCCTGATTAATGATATCCGGCGTCGTTCCCGGCGGATTATACTGATATCCTAAAACATGATTGCCGGTTTTAAAAGGCACATCCACATTGATCTGCGGCATGCTGTCAATTCCAACAATATTCAGCCGTTTAACATTGGTCGTATCGAATGTGTGCAAAGACGCATAGGTTTCAATACGACCGGGCATCTGCTGATACGATCCATTGATTGTGGCGCTGATAAAATAATACTCTGACGCCTCATAGGATGAATCCGAAGCCACATTGTTTATGATATTCTCACGCCCTTCTTCCACATAGAAAAAAAGCGCCGCTTCCTCTATAGTCCGCTGATCCTGCCTGAGAGCAAAATAAAAATAATTCAGGCCGGGATTCACATAAACGGTTCCGCGGGCCACATTGCTGTCCACCTTGAGCCCGTAATCGCCGGCATAGCGATAGTAATCACCGGTATAGCTTTTAAACTGGTTTATTGTCTGATCCCACGCATCAGCGGTTGTATCCCCGGAAACATCCCAAAGAGAATCCTGACCGCTTTCTTCCCATTCATAAATAAATTCGGATTCCGATTCAAAATCCGTCATTTCAAGGATTGCGACTTTGACTTCATACTCAGCGCTGATTTTTGACAGGAAACGCGGGCTTTCCGGCCGGACGGAATTTGGCGGTTGTTCGCGCCAGCGATCGCGGCTGTCCGCGGCAAAAATTTCATTCAGATCAAAACGCACCGTCGCGGGCCGGTTATCGACTTCATTGGGCAGGAAATCACAGGCAATGATCAGTAAAATTAAACTGAGTGAAATTATTTTCAACATTTGATTTTTCATTTATGGTCAACCTCGTTATTTCATCCGTGTTATGATCAAAATAATTTGCTGCTTTTACAGCATAAAATTGATTCCGGCGCCGGCTTCAATGCCGGTGACGCCCGTTTTTGCATCACGGTTAATTAAATTACCGAATGCGAGCTTAAAGACTGTATCCAGACTAAAGCTGTCGCTTAACCGGTAGACGAATCCGCTGCCCGCGGCAAAAATTCGCGCGCCGTTGACCTGGTATTCGTTTTTGGAATAGACCCGTGTATCAAGAATGCCCTTGATTAAAAAACCGGAAGTCAGCGGAATATAGCTCATGATCCCCGCTTCGAACTGATTCCCGTTGCTGTTCCGTGATTCCGCCTGCAGCGCGCCCAGTCCGCGCTCGTTTTTACCTTTGGTGCGGTTTCTTATCCAGATATGCATGTTCATATCAGCAACGGTAAACAGCGAATATAACTGAACGAACCATTTTTTCCCGGACTTAAACACTTCCTGACCGTTGAGTTTATCGGCCTGATAAATGGAATAAGATACATCGGCGATCAACTTGAAGGCATCGCGGCTGCGGCCGAATGTTTTATCGGCGCCCAGGGTCAGAATAATTTCATTGCCCGGCCGGTATTCCAGATCGCTGTCGGCAAAGGGTTTGAACTTGCCGTTATACTGATAAGACACGCCGCCGCCGAGTACAAAGGTTTTTGTAAGCGGTGCGGCATAAACGGCGCCGAGATTAAAATTGAGCCCCTGTCCCATTACCGGCGAACGAAAATTAAACACATTCGGTGAAAGCGCCGCGGCAACCGTGCGCTGATCGCTGTTCAGTTTGCGGACGCCGGTGGGCATGTTCATGCCGGCATTGATCAGCATCCGTTCACCAAACAGAATGTGACTGGCATTGATTTTGGAATCATTGAATCCGTTCAGATTGTCGCTGACGCCTGAAAATCCTGAAAAAGCAGCGCCGCTGATCACATTGATTGTCGTCTGCCGGCTTAAGGCCCAGACATAACGCACCGGTATGCTGAACTGGCTGATATTCTGATCATTGGCCGTCGACCATTTCTGAAAACAGGCGCCGGCCGCGATATTATTTTCATAAGCGAAGGATAAATTCTGAGCGGACACATTCTGCATAGAACAGAAAATAATAGCTAAGAAAATTAAAAATATTTTGTACATTCCTTACCCCTAACCCGGTTTATCCGGAATAGTTTTGATGGATAAGCCATTTAATGCCCCACCCCTTCGCCCCTCCCCACGCGTGGGGAGGGGTAATCATACTTCTGTAACCAGTCCCGCCCGTTCGTTAGAAAAACTACGAACTTCATAAACAGGACACTAAAGTCTGCGCAAAACTGATAAGTCTGACATTTTTTAATACCCCGGATCGCCAATCGGCAGCTCGATTAGCACCGGCACACCGCCCAGATTGGCCTCACCGCTTTCTTCCTGCACCGGTTCCCGCGATTCCGTACCGGGGATAAATCCGGCGTTGATTTGCGCGGCGCCGGACTGCAGGCGGCTTCTGGTTGCGCTGGTCTGAGCCGTCGAAATTTGCGGTTTTTTTATTTTCGACTCTATTTTCTGATAACTGCCCGCACCCTGCATCATGCCTTCCATTTTGCCGAGCTGAGCCCCGGCCAGAGCAAAATTGGGATCCAAACGTAACGCGTCCTGAAAACTGCCGCGCGCCTGTTCGAATTGACCGCGATCGGAATAATCCAGTCCTTTCGAATAGGCCATGAAAGCCAACAGCGATTCCGTGGGAATTTTCATGATTTCCTCGCGATCCGCCTTGCTGAGCCGAATGCCCATATCCGCAACGATATCGAAAACCAGATCCTTTTGCAGGCGGAATAACCGTTCCATGGCGCCGGTCTTTTTATTCTTCTGACCTATGGCGCCGTCTTTTGTCAGAATGACCCGCGTATCAAGCCGCACATTTTCGGCATTCAGATCGATGAACGATCCGTTGATTAGACGACTGGCGCCCAGCAGCTTCCCGAAACGCGGCGCCGAGCTTTCCTCGACAATACCGGTCATCCCCAGACCGATCTCTTCCATCAGCTTCTGCATTTTGATGCGCTCGACCACTTTGAGTGCTTTGACTTTGGACAGGTCGGTGATGAGCATATCGGCCAGCCCTTTTTGCAAAGGATCAAAATCGCGGTTGGCGCCGGTATTTTTGAAGTAGGTGACGGCCAGGGTGTTTTCGGGGATTGCGCGCACATCGAGCCGCCTTTCGTTGGCCAGGGCCGCCTTGACCTCGCGCATCGCTTTGCGGCGCATCAGCCATTCCAGCCGGCCTTCCACAATTTGACGCAGGTGACTGAAACTGCTGATATTGGGATAGCGTCTGTAATAATCAAGCGCCTTTTCCCAGTTATCCAGGCGTTCCTGAGTCAGTCCGCTGTAGAATATGGTTTTGCCGTCACCGGAATCGAGCTGTAACGCTTTTTCCAATGCCTTTTGTGCTTTGCGATTTTGTTTTTGCTCGAAGTAAACAATGCCCAGATCGCGCCAGGCTTCGGCATTGGACGGATTTTCCCGCAGTGCCTGCAAAAATACGGCGCGCGCCCGCTCAAAGTCTTTATTTTCAAGATATTTCTGACCGGTATTATGCAGACTGGAAGAACAGGAAAAGAGTAAAATAAATGATACAATGGAAACGATGATTGAAATGAATTTCCCGTATGACAACGCTCTACCCTCCTTAGTAAACGGATCGCGATGATTTGTAAACAGTCCGAATCCATGCCCGGTTATCAAATCCAAAAATGCTTTCAATATCCAGACATGGCTAAACCAATTTTTTTGGATTAATATTCCGGTTAAAATAACCTGCCGCAGAACAAATTTACTTCGTTAAAAGCAAATGAACAAATCCTTCGGTTCATACCCAAACAAAAGAGATATAAGCACCGCAGCATCAAACGGATCGGGAAAAATCTAAACTGATTGATTTAGTTCAAAACCAGTTGAACACACTATTCAAAAAGGAAATATGCAAAACACTCATAACAACCAAATTAGTAAAAAC
>CAYXRA010000234.1:0-6225 GCA_964467525.1 uncultured Calditrichaceae bacterium | reverse complement strand
GACAACGCATCGAAAAAGCGGAAGACGCCCTGAAGGATCCTTATGTGCTGGAATTTCTGGGATTGCCGGAAAACGAACGCTGGTACGAATCCGATCTGGAACAGGCATTGATGGATCACCTGCAAAAATTTTTACTGGAAATGGGCAAAGGATTCATGTTTGTCGGTCGGCAGATGCGCATATCCATCAATAACGAACACTATAGGATTGATCTGGTATTTTACAACAAGCCGTTGCGCTCGTATGTGCTGATCGATCTAAAAGCCGGTAAATTTGACCACGCCGATTACGGGCAGATGAAATTCTATCTCAACTATTTTCAGGATGAATTCAATGACGAAGGGGATAACGAACCAATCGGCCTTATTCTGTGTTATGAAAAGAACGATGAATTTGTAAAGTATGTTCTGAAAAACGAAAAAAATATTTTCGCCAAAAAATACATGTTAACGCTTCCCGATAAACAAAAATTACTGGCGGAAGTGCGGCGCGTTAAAGAACAATTGGAAAGCCCTAAAATATGAAACAATCAGATTATCAGGAAAGGTTCCGTGATTTATGGACATTCTGTTGCCCGAAGTTTACACGGACGCGGCCAAATAAAAATAACAAACAGGTAGTCAAATGAAAAAAATAATACCAATAATAATCATTCTATACGCTTTATCCTTCCTGAGCAGTTGTTCAAAGGAAGATCAATCTGCGGCAAAAACAAACAAAGGCAATCCTGCAAAACTGGTGCAGGTGGCGCCTGCGGCAAAAAAGACTTTGAAAGAGACGCTTGAAGTGACCGGAAACGTTGAACCGCAGAATATAGCCAACGTTATTGCCAGCGGTGAAGGGCGCATCACCCGGCTACATGTCCGCGAAGGCGACCAGGTGACGAAGGACCAGACGCTGGCGTTGATCAGCCCGCTGCTGCGCGAAGATATCATCAACGCCGCCCGGCAGCGCGTGAATCAAATCAAAAATAAATTAAAAGACCAGCCCGCCGATGCGCTGCTAACAACTGAACTTGAGCAGGCCGAAGCGGATTTGCAATATGCGCGGGAACAGTATAGCGAAACAGCCGTGGTCGCCCCGATCAGCGGCGTTATTGGACGGCGTTTTATCGATGTCGGCGATATGGTGCAGTCCAAATCCAAACTGTTCGAAGTGCAAAGCGCCGGTCAGTTCAAAGTTAATCTTACGGTAAGCGAAGGCGATCTGCGCAAACTAAAAACCGGTCAGCAGGCGGCGCTGCAACTCGACGGCTGCCCCGATCGTGAATTTAGCGGTGTGATTACCAGAATTTTTCCGGGAATTGATCCGCTTACTCGCAATGGAATTGCCGAAGTCCGGCTCGATAATCCATGTCCTCATGTAAAAAGGGGAATGTTTGTGCGGGCATATTTTATCACAAAAGTTTACAAAGATGTTTTAACTATTCCTTCGCAGGCGATTATTACAAAGATGGACAAGAAAAATGTTTTTATCGTGGATGAAAATATGAAGGCGAAATCCATTGAAGTGAAAACCGGGTTTGTCCAAAGGACTCCTTACGGAGAAACTAAAGAAGATGTTGAGATCATAAGCGGGTTAAAGCAGGGTGACAAAGTTATTATAGACGGACAGCAGACATTGAAGAATGGAGACAAAGTAAAAATTATCCATAAGGAGTCCTCCGGACAACCGAATCAAAAGGAAATGAAATAATGAAGCTCACCAGTACAGCAATAAATAGACCGGTTGCAACAGTTGTTCTTACGCTATCGGCTATTGTTATGGGCTTTTTCGGTTATTTTAATTTACCGACCGACTTTCTGCCCGAGATAACTTACCCGATGGTAAAAGTTTATGTTTACTGGCGCGGGGCTACGCCGGAAGAAATCAACGATAATATTGCCGATCCGGTTGAACGCGTAATGAGCACGGTTGATGATCTCGATTATCTTGAATCGTCAACGATCGAAGGAATGTATCAATTACTGGTAAACTTTGAATACGGTACCGATGTTGACGTGGCCTACCAGGACGTTGTGGCAAAAATGGGTTTGGCAACAAGGCAGTTACCACCCGATGCCGACCCACCGGTCATGTTTAAAGCCGATCCTTCGCAGCTTCCGGTTGTTCAATTGATTGTTGAATCGGACAGCCGCGATCTCGTTGATTTAAGATTATGGATTGAAAATATTTTACAGGATCAATTCCTTTCAATCAAAGGCGTGGCGGGAACCGAAATAGTCGGCGGACTAAAAAGAGAAATTCAGATACGGTTAGATAACCATCGACTTTCGGCATACAACCTAACTCTCGAACAAATCCTTAAACGTATAAAGGATGAAAACATCGAACGCCTTGCCGGAAGGGTTACGGAAACCAATCGCGAATTTTCTCTGAGAACCGTCGCCGAGTATCACACATTAGATGATATAGAAAACACAATAATAAGGAATTCCAACAAAGGTGTAATAAAAGTAAAAGACCTTGCCAAAGTCATTGATACGCACGAAGAGCAGCGTGTTGTTACCAGATTTAATGGAAATCCGGCAATTAAATTAAACATATTAAAGCAAGCCGATGCGAATACCGTCGAAGTGTCGGATGCCGTTAATGAACTTATTGCTGAACTTAAAAAAACAGCGCCGCCGGATATGACATTTAATACGGTAGAAAACCAATCCGATTATATTAAAGGCGCTATTTCAGGAGTCCGGGATTCCGCCATTGCTGCAATTATTCTTGTAATTATTGTTATTTATCTGTTTCTCGGTCAATTCCGGCAAGTACTGGTTATGGTGATCGCTCTGCCGTTAACCATTCTGTTTAACTTTTTTCTGATGCAGCTTCTCGGATTTTCCATTAATATTTTTTCTCTTGGCGGTTTGGTGGTTGCAATGGGCGTTGTGCTTGATAATTCCATTGTGGTCATCGAAAACATCACGCGCATCCATAAAGTGAAAGGCAAAGCCGATCAAGAAACTGCTTATACCGGAACAATGGATGTCGCCCTGGCCATACTTGCTTCGACACTTACGTTCCTGGCATTGTTTATGCCTTTCCTGATGATACCGGGATTGACTTCACTGCTTTTCCAGGAATTGATTTTAACCATCGCCGGAATTGTAGTCGTCTCATTACTTGTAGCACTCACCGTTACCCCGATGCTTTCGCATTATCTTGTTGTAATGACAGGAACAAAAACCGAAAAGAAATCTGCTTTCGATAAACTTGTTGATTTTATGAATTCACTTTATCAAAAACTTCTTAACAGACTGCTGCCGCATAGATGGATCGTGCTTGCTCTGTTCGTCATTCTGCTCGCAGGAAGTTATTTCATCTTTCAACAAATCGGTTCCGAATTTCTACCGAAAGTAGATGACGGCAGAATAATGGTAAAAGTAATTTTACCTCCGGGAACCTCTGTTGAAAAAACGGATAGACTTTTGCAAGACATTGAATCGGTCGTAAAAGAACAGAATGCTGTTGATAAATATTTTTCACTGTCGGGCGGAAAAGTCTGGGGCCTGGTCACCTACGAAATTGCCAGTGAAGGACAAATCGATATTGAACTGGTTGAGAAAAGTCAACGGGATATTTCAACGAAGGAATTTATTGAAAAGCTTCGTCCTTTGGTAATGAAAAGAACGATTCCCGGAGCCAAGATCGTTGTTAAGCAGGCTAAGATGAAAGGAATAAGAAGAACCGGTGAGTCGGATGTGGAAATCAAAGTGCGCGGAATTGAACTTAAACGAATTCAGCAAATTGCTCAGCAAGTTGTACAGCAAATGAACAGTGTTGATGAATTAACAAATGTCAGAATCGGAACACAGATAAATAAACCGGAATACCAGATTGAAGTCGATAAAGTTCGTCTGGCCGCCCTCGAAATGCCGACTAATAAATTTGCCGCTACCGTAAGAACCTACGTTGACGGAAGTGTAGCGACTCAGTTACGTGAAGCCGGTGAGTATTATGATATTCGTGTGCTCGCGCCTAAAGAAAAAATAACGTCGAAGCAGGATATTGAAAATTTACCCATTGATATTTCTGCCACTAATAAAGTACCGCTGCGCACGGTCGCAAAAGTAAATGAACGGCTCGGACCGGTTGAAATAATTAGAGAAGATCAGATTAAACAAATCGTTGTTTCAAGCGATGTGGTTAAAGGCGCCGATGTCGGAACTACAGCACAATTGCTTCAAAACAAACTTGCCGGAATAAATTTACCCGAAGGTTACTCTTTTGATTTCGGCGGACAGGTTTATCTGCTCGAAGAAAGTCAGAATGTCATGCTTCGAATAATTTTGTTCGCACTCTTTTTTGCTTACGTCATTCTTGCAATACAATTTAATTCGTTCAAACAGCCCTTTATGATTTTGCTGGGCGTCCCCTTTGCGCTGATCGGCGCTTCATTCGCTCTTTATCTTACCGATATGCCGGTGGGCGCAACTGTTTTAATCGGAATCATCATTATGTCCGGTGGAATTGCCACCCAGGGTGTGGTGTTGATATCCGTGATAAACGATTTTATTAAAGGCGGATTAAATGTAAAAGAAGCCATTCTTACGGCAGCGCCGCTGAGAATCAGACCGATTTTAATGACACAGGCCACCACCATTTTGGGTCTAACACCTCTCGCCATTAATTGGGGCGAAGGCGGCGACATGCTGCAGCCCATGGCCATCGCGGTTATCGGCGGGTTGTTCTTCTCGCTGTTTGTGACGCTTATACTTTTACCGAATCTTTACATGATTTTAATCGGAAAGAAAAATGGATAATTACCAACAGATCTCAGAAACATTAAAAACAGCCGTGGATTTAGCGTTTGAACCGGTAGGTATTAAATTTTATAAAACGCCGCCCGTAAACGGATTTTCAGAAGTAAAAGACCACCGGTTTTGCCAGTTAATCATGCGCGCCAGAAAAGGGGAAGCATTAATGCTGACCAAAGACGGAATTACCTGTCCCGCCGCCGCTGCCGCTTTGGGATTTAAACCATTACCCAAAACTTTACAGGATGGTTCTATGCTTCAGGGTTACGGCATCTTTAAAGACGCCGAATCGGCAATTAATGTCATGAACCAGATGCCGAGATTACAACAAGGCGAATATACTGCCGTTGCCGCCGGACCATTATCAAAATGGGATGAAATGCCCGATGTTATGGTTATCGAAGATGAAGTTGAAAAACTGATGTGGATAGCGCTCGCCTATCTGAATGATGAAGGCGGACGATTGGATTTCAGCACCAGCATTCTACAGGCGATGTGTGTGGATTCAACGGTTCTGCCCTTTAAATCGCAAAAGATAAATATGAGTTTTGGCTGTTACGGCTGCCGCGATGCAACCGATGCGCAAGCCAGCGAAGCAATACTCGGAATTCCTGCATCAAGACTGGATATGACAGTTGAGAATCTTAACTATCTGAAATCCAAAGCGATCGAAAGATCGAGAGCTAAGAAAGTATTCGAGTCTTTTAGTATGCGTAGATCAAATCAATAAGGTTAATAACTAATATGAACTGGCTAACAAACTTAGAAAAAGCAAAAGAAGAATCAGCAAAATTACGAAAGCCGATCCTGCTTCAATTCGAAATGGACGGCTGCGGCGGCTGTAAAAAACTGTATGCCGAAACCTATACCGATCCAAAGGTCGATGAAGAGATGAGCCAGTGGTTTATTCTTCTTAAACTTGATTTAATCCGTGACCGGGAAATCAGGCGGGAACTGGCCGCTTACTGGACGCCCTCATTCTACTTTTTGGATCATTCCGGAAAATCCTATTTCAATTTTAACGGATTTTTACCGGCCGACGAGTTTCGCATCATCCTCCGGATCGGTTATGCCGAAACGAAAATACCCCGCGGAAAGTATGCCGAAGCCGTGGACGTTATGAGTAAGGATATCGGGGATTTTTCCAGTAGTCCCCTGTTAACAAAACTTTTAGCGCAGATTGGAATTGCCGAGTACATCAGGACAAAAGACAAACAGAAGTTTATGAAAGTGATGAAAGAGATTCAGCAAATATATCCCGCCAGTCTTGAAGCAAAAATGTATTTTTGGGAAGATTGATTGCCAATGAATAAAAAAATGATCCATACACCTTCTTGATTTGTTTTGCACTCATTTTTAAAAACAATTCAAATCTCTCCCTAAATAAAAACCTGTGGAAGTTGATCACATTCTATTAAACATTACTGTTTTTATTTCTAATATTGAAAAATCAGAAGTTACTGCTTAATTT
>CAYXRA010000233.1:0-6280 GCA_964467525.1 uncultured Calditrichaceae bacterium | reverse complement strand
TCGGCAATATAACTGTTCCGTTCTTCATTAAAACGGAATTGTCCGGTTAAGCCTTTGCCGAATAAACCGATGTTTTCTTCCGGTTTCATCCCAAAGTTAGATTCGGCATATTTCCAGAAGTCAACGTGTTTTGCCGGATTTTCATAGCCCTCTTCCACGGCGTAGTGCAGTTCCACGCCTTCGGTAATGAATTCGGGTGTTTCGCCGCGCTTAATCAGTTGCGCTTCCAGGGTATTGGCCGGCGGCAGAATAACAAACCAGGGATCGCTGTCTGAGATACAGTGCATACCCAGGTCGTTCCAGACAAACAAGACGTATTCATCCTTGTCACGGTTGAATTCAGGCGTCTGATCTTCCACTTCACGAATGACAAGCGGCGCCGGTTCTTTGACAATTTCTTTGTTTAACAGGGGTACGGTTAAGTAAGCTGCCAGGGCCTCTTTCTCTGCTTCGCTGCCTAAAAACGGCGGCATATAGTGTCTTACCTTTCCCTGTCCGGATAGTTGCGCAAGTATGCCTAAATAAGTTAGATCTTTGGATCTTTTAACAATGTCGTTACGGATGCCGCCAACCGTATGACAGCTCATGCATTGCAGATTAAACAGTTCTCTGCCCGCTTTTAAATGATTATCCGTCGTAACTTCTTTGACCGTCGTCCACCGGGCATGTTTCAGAAAACCTTCCTCATTCAGCTTGTCGCTCATCGATTTTTCAACCGATGTGGAATACATAAATCCGCCGATGACGTACGGTTTTCGGGCGATCTCCCGGCTGTACTCAAACCCGCCCATCCACAAAAGCCCAATCAGAACCAGGACAAAAGTGAGACCACGCTGAAGACCTTTACCCGCTCTCAATGAAAGCAAAATGCCCCAGATAAAAATGGCAACCGTTAACAGAATAAATAAATTGATAAAAACCGTGGTTTGGGGATTCTGAACAAATGCCGTATTTCTAATGTTCACCGGAATCGAATAATAGTACCAGACCGCCGACAGTACCAGTCCCGGCAAAGGAAACAGCAGCCACTTACTGCAATACTTCATCATCGTGTTTTTGAATTGTTCATCCTTAATGTAAACGCTGGTCACATAACCGAACAGTCCGGCAATCATCATCGTTATAAACGTGCGGAAAAACAGCGAGGAAAAGAAGGTCGGGTTGAAAAATCCCTGCCAGAAGCTCCCGGTTTCCAGCCAACCGCCCGGCGTCAGCATAAATGATAAAATACCATTGATAACAAACAAACTCAGCCAGGCAAATATGAAATAAAAGAAAGCGACCGTTAAACGATCCTTTTTTTGAAGCTCATCGAATTTATAATAATAAATCAGCAGGGCGACAATTTCACCAACGAAGAAAACCCACTCAATTGCCCAGCCAAATACAAAATTGTGGATCAGGGCCGAAGTTCCGGCGGGATGGACCAGAGCGATAATAAACCAGATGCCGACGCCGGTAACACCGCCAAAAACCATCGTCAAAAGTAAAAAGAACCAGGTATGTTTTTTAACATATTCATGAATCCCGGGATTGTTATCCTTAAATCCCTTGCGATCGGTGAGCCAGATAAACATGCCGCCGCCAACAGCGAGATGAGCGATGTAAACATGCAGAATAGAAATGATGGCGATCAGCGTACCGCCGCCGATTGTCGGTAATTCCCATATCGGATAATTCATCAGGCAGCCCTCCCCTGTTTGGCAGAAAATGATAATTTAAGCATGTACCCGACCGAAGCGAGTCCAATAATCAGGACAATGAAAAATATTATCATTACACCGTACTGCGGATTGAGCTGTAATGAAGTTAGCTCGAATTTGTTGGCAAGATACATTTCGCGCAGATTGTGTCGCTGGATAACCATTGCCAGCAGGGTAAAAGCAAGCATAATTAATGTGGGACGCAACTTACCGGCAAAGGCGGTCGCCAGTGTCCCGAGCCCGGCCAGAAATCCAATTAAAAATATGATCGTGGCGAACATATTGCCGCCCATAAACTGCAGCATATATTCGCGCGGAAGCGCGATCAGAAACCAGAGTCCGATTATAATCTGCCCGATAGTAGCATAACCGAAAATTTGCAGACCGGTTTTTTCTTTTTGTCCGGCCTGTCCATTGCCTTTTTTACCGCGCCGGTTCCAGACCAGGGCCATAAAAATACCGCCGATGGCCACGGAGGCGAACAGGAAATGCAGGTATCGTGGAATCAGGGTTGGATCGCTGAAGTTCAGCATCGTGCCGGCGCGATTGGAAAAGTAGTCTGTCCATTTTTCGGGCTGCAACATCAGCGTCATATTATTGGTAAACATCAAGGCGATGTAAAGCACCAGAATTGCGGTAACGCCAAGCGCTGCCTTGGACAATAAGGGTCTGGCGCCGTACTTTCTGATGTGAATATAGGCGCCGTAATAGGCAATTATAAGCAGGGGAATAATCAGGATCCAGAATACGGCCATGAGTACCGAGCTTGCATAGAACAGATGTCCGTAGATGACCTGTAAAAACAGCAGCGGAGCAACCCCCAAATTAATACCCAGGGCAAAAGTCACCGGGATTTTTGCCGCCGCCGCATCATGTAGTCTGCCGGCGGGTGAATTGGCGTCTCTTTTGAAGCGGGAAAATATGGTGATCAGAACACTGCCTAGCATCACATTAATCATGACGATATGCAGTAAAAACAGCAGGATGTCCAAAACAAGGAACAGCCAGGCCGGCGCCGGGATGGTATCGGGCGCGGGAATGAGATCGAGCGGATTCATAAAAGCTTCTCCAATTTAGTAAATTTGGATTTGATTTGGAAAACATTGGTGATTTTATCAATAATTAAAATAATTATAATGCCAAACACATGCAAGAAAGAAAAGGAAAGAGTTTAAAATACAGAAGGATAAGAATTAATGAATGGATTATTGGATTTGTGGATTTTTGTATTACGGAATCGGTGTTCACATAATTTATTTTTTAATTTTCGCAATCGAACTGCTAAACAGAGCCCGCTCAAAATCCTGATTATCCTCAAAAACCCAGCCGAATGATTTTTCCCATATATCCCTTTTTTCCATGCACAGATAAAAGAAAACCTTGTCATGCCACGGTGTAAAGGCCTGATACATGGTGCTGAATTTTTCAACTTTGACCGGATCGGGATAGGTCATTTTGCCGTGGGGATCGGTTACAAATTCCATCTGGCTGATCTTCGTCGGTAATCCAAGTTGGCGGATTTTTTTCAGCACCGGTTTAATAAAAGTCACCGACCCGAAGGATATAAAAAGCACCTCGCGCGGATCGAATATTTTAAGCAGACGTTCGGCAATCGCGGTATAGTTCTTTTTCCATTCCCTGTACAAGATAATCGGATGAAAATGAAAAGCAACTTTAACATTACGATCGGCCACTGTCCGCGCCGCTTGTAAACGGTCTTCAAGTCCGGCGGTAAAATGTTCTTCATTATTGATGATAATTTGCGGATTCAGCGACCAGCTGCAAAAAAGGTTGGCCGGCGTCTCATTCGTTTTAAAATATTGAATATTTTTGGATTTGGTTTTCAGTTCCAGAATCACATTCGGATGATCCGCGGCGAAACCGGCCAGAGCATCCAGCATGCCTTTGCGGTTCCCAAATACCAGCGAATCCGAGGACTGGCCGGTACCGATATGGTAGTTCCGCTGCGGATCGAGATCAAGCATTTTTAATTTAGCGGGCAAATCGGCATCGATGACAATCTTATCTTTGTAAAAGGTCTGGATTGTGCAATAACTGCAGCCGAATACACAACTTTCCACCGCGTCAATGGTTTTCAGATTGCAGCAAACGGTTTTTTCTGACTGAACGGGACATGCGCCGAAAATATTTTTTGTGGTATTTTCAGCGATTATTTTATCCCTGCCGGGTTTTTTAAACCGGCCTTTCCTGCTTTCAGGATATTCCTTTAACGCTGACTTCAAATTTTCAATATCTCTGCGAAGACGATTGAAAAATAGTGGCCTGGAAGCAATTGCACTCTGATTCTGATCCTGCCACCATAAATCGAATGTCTGTCCGCCCCACATTTGCAGATCGCGGGCGATCTCCGTTACCTGGCGCAGTTCCTGAAAAGTGAAGCGAAACCGGAAGGCCAGTTCCCGTATAATCCGGCGGTCCCTTTCATTTAATAAATTAAAGTAGGTTTTACCCACCGACTGATCAAACTTAGTTTTGTAATCCTTCATAAGCTTATAATTTGATTTGAATCCGGATTAAATTTATCGATGCATTGGAGCCGATGCAATTTTTAAGACTGATGGCTGGTTTTGTTCCGGTTTATGAAAAAAAAGACACCCTGTGGGTATCTTTTCCCAGTCGTTAAGACTATTTTTTTATTTTAGCGGAGGGTTAAATCATTTCTTGCTTAGATAGGCATTATCGGATTTAGCACTGCTAAAATCTTTTACGCAGCGAAATCCCAGAAAATCAAATTCGCAAGCCGGGCTGTAATAAGTACGGTAACTGATGCGCAGGTATTTTCCGCTGCGATTCCACGATCCGCCGCGTACGACTTTATACCTGCCGTCATCGGGTCCGGTTGGATTGAGTTTGTTTATAACCTTATAATATTTTGCATCATACCAATCGGCACACCACTCCAGCACATTGCCATCCAAATCCATGATACCGCGGAAATTAGCCGGGAATGAGCCAACAGGCGCCGTGTACGGATAAAAGTCATCATAGTGCTCAACAACCGGATAGCGGCCTTTTATCCTGCGAATAGATTCATCAGCCACATTACCAAAATTTTTTAAATAGCGTTCTGTGTTCACATAGCGGTGCCTCAGTTCCTGACTGTTGCCGCGGGCGGCATATTCCCACTCCGCTTCGTACGGTAATCGTTTCCCGGCCCATTTGGCATAGGCGTTCGCATCTTTCCAGCTTACATTGACAACAGGATGGTTCGGCCGGCTCCATTTTGGCTGTTTAGGCATTTTTCGTCCTGTTGCAAAACAAAAATCCATGTACTGGCTCACCGGTACCTCATGCACATCCATGTAGAATCCGCGCACATAGATGCGCTGCATCGGTATTTCATTTTCCTCAAGGTGACTGCCGATGTAAAACCAGCCGCCCGGAATGAAGATCATGTTTTCCACTTCGGGCACTACGACTTCTTCAACAACATTTTGCTCTGCGCGATTTTGTCCGAGTTTAATAAAGCCACAGGCATTCAGTAGAATCAGGCTGATGAGTAAAGAAGCATTTAACAAATTTCGTATCATATTCATTACTCAAATTTATTTTGTCTCTGATATGGTTATCGATCAGCATGTTCAGGGGTTAAATATTTACAGCGGATTTAACGGATATTGAACAAATAAGCCAACCTAAGGATGAGGCGGGCTCAATTGCTTTAATCATTCAGGGGAGACAAGTCGAATCAGCGCATTTGCATTCTGCCCGGCGCGCGGTTAGGGCGGTTCGGGTGCGGTCTGTTCATGCGGCCTTCCCTGAATCCGCGTTTATTTGACAGAATATGGGCATCGAATTTTACCTTTTGGGCATCCGTAAGCAAAGACCGCAACTGACGCTGGTGTTCCGCTCTTTGCAATCCCATATCCTTCCGGACACCGGCAATTTTATCAAGCTGTTTTTCGAGATCACCTTTTGATGCCTTCTCATCGATGACCATCAGGCGATAGTCGGTGCGCAGGGCCTGCAATTGCTCACGCAAGGGGATCATTGCCTTCTGATGAGCGAGACGCAACTTATCAAACTGCAATTCCTGTTCCCCGGTCAGATCAAGAATATTGGCCTTTTGACAATGCATTTCGCGTCCGCCAAGCTGACGCGGCTGGGCCATAAGCGATGCGGTTGAAATGGTAAAAACTAAAACCATACTTAAGATGATTAAACGCTTCATTTTGATTCTCCTTTTTTAGTTGAACACGTTCTTGTTGAGAGATTATGCAAGGGGTGTGCCAGTTTTAAATAGTACAGTTTCAGCGAAAATTGAGCGCTAAAATGATTTAATCCGACAAAACCGTCGTTTTTCGCCGACGAATGTTTCCGGTTTAAGATCTATTAGATTAACTTTAAAACTGAATTATTTTGGTTCTATGTCGTTTTGTGTGGGTATTATACATTATACGCGGCAGCGGCGATATATTCAGGGATTTATTCCGCCCGCGCGGAACGCCTTTGGCGGATGTTTGGGGATATTAGCAAACAAAGCATAGCCACTAATGACAAGGTCACAGGTAACAAGGTCACAAGAACACCAAATCACGAAACAGACAAAAAAAAGA
>CAYXRA010000232.1:0-6282 GCA_964467525.1 uncultured Calditrichaceae bacterium | reverse complement strand
TTCGGCATGGGTATAATCCGCATCGGACTTGATTTTAAAATCTAATCTGAACAAAAACAAGATTTAAAACCGTTGCCGAACTGAGTTTTCAGCAACGGTTTTTTTTGCCATTAAAGCGGAGCGCAATAATTTCGCGATGCAATGGCTGTCCACCTCTTTTAATGGTAGTCTTTGATTTCAGCCAATATAATCTATTATGCGCTACAATACATGCCGGAAATTATAGTTTTTTTTAAAATGAAATAAATTTTGTACATTCCTGTGTTATTAAACAAATCATAATGCCGATGAACACCTGCGGCGCGAAAATCTGATTTCAGATGAATATTAATATGAGTGACCAGTTGAAATAATCTCGGGCTTGCCGAAGGCAACCCCAAAAATTGGTGTTTTGTGTTTTAACTGGTCATTCATATTATTACTGAATAAAAAAACATAATCCGGTTTATGTTACAGTTTTAGTGTATAAAAAGTACCCCGAAAATGTACCTCAACATTAAATACATCGCTTTTATTTTCATACTGCTGGCGACTGCATTACGCGGGTGGGCTCAGGATGGCTATCTCGTGAAGGACATCCGGTTCACCGGTAATCATAGTTTTTCCGATGAAATGATATCCGGGCAAGTGGCTATGCATGGTATTGGCCTGATCGATAGATATATATTCGGTGAGGAACCTTTTTATTACAGCGAAGAAATCCTGCAAAGTGATCTTGAACGCCTGGTACGCTTCTATCAGCGGGAAGGATTTCTGGACACTGAAGCGAAAAAGTCGGGAATGGAAATCGATCATGAAGAAGGTGAAATCGATAAAATTACCATTGAGATAAAAGAAGGCAAGCCGGTTCGCGTCGATAGGATATCTTTAAATATTGATTCCGTAAGCAGCAAAAATAATCTATTACCGGATTCACTACTAAATACCATTCGAGAGAAACTATCACTGAAAAAAGAAATGCGTTTTCGCGATGAAGCTATACAGCAAGACCGGGAAAAACTTGCTGAACATTTTAATGATGAGGGCTACGCCTATACAAAGGTCGATTACCAACTCAATCTGCAGGATACCGCAAAAACGGTTGATGTATACTGGACGATAAATCCCGGAACTCTTTGTTACTTCGGCGCGGTGCAAATCAAAGGAATGAAGAACGTATCCGAATCTTTGATTCGCAGACAACTGTATTTTGAAAAAGGGCAAATATACGATGAACATTTGCTGGATAAGACACAGGCCCGGATTTATGAACTGGGCTTATTTCAAATTGTAACCGTTAATGCCCAAAAAGGAGATCGGCAGCAGGCCGACATACCTGTAAAAATTGAGGTCCGGGAAGCGCCGCGCTTTACAAGCCGGTTCGGCGTTGGTTATGGCAGCGAAGACAATTTTCGCGCTTTCGCAGACCTGCGGCGCCTGGGATTTTTAGGCAGCGCCCGGCGGCTGGAATTCCTGATTAAGTATTCGGGACTGGAACCTTATAATATCAACCTGAAATGGATTCAGCCGCAGTTTTTATCAAGAAATACGTCGATCAGCCTGAATCCCTTTTTGCGTCGCGAAAGCGAACCGGGTTTCTCCGCACGCCGGTACGGGTTGAATGTTCCTCTGCATCATAAGTTTAATTCCGAAACCAAAGGCTCAATAACCTATTTTCTGGAGGATGTAAGACAGAACTATGATGCCGATAATCCTGATTTCAAAGACAGAGCTGCAAAAGATTTCAGTTATTATAAATCCGGTCTCATTTTCGGATCAAACTGGGATTCATCGGAACCTGCATTTTCACCCTTTCGCGGTTTTTTTGCATCCGCTTCCTACAAACTCATCGGCCAGATTATGCCAGGTGATTTTAATTATAACCGTTTACTGGTTGATCTCAGGCATTACCAAAAACTTTTTTCTGATTTCACCGCGGCTTTGCGTCTGAAATCGGGAACCATTATTTCGGCAGATAGCGATGGTTTTATTCCGGCTGAAGACCGGTTCTATTCTGGCGGCAGTATGTCTGTCCGCGGATGGCCGCGCTCAGGACTGGGACCGCTGCAGAAAAACGGTGATCCCCTGGGCGGAAAAAGCCTGCTGGAGATCGCCATTGAATTGCGTCATCCGGTTTTCAAAATGGTAACCGGGGCGGTATTTACTGATTTCGGTAATGTGTGGCGGACCTCTAACACTTATCAGTTGGATCAGTTAAGATACTCCGCCGGTTTCGGAATCCGGGTGGAAACGCCCATTGCTCCGGTGCGCCTCGATTTTGCCTGGCCAATCTATGACCGCGATAAGGCAGGACAAATTCATCTCAATGTCGGTCAGGCATTTTAATCAAAGCAATTGAACAATAGAAAATCAATTTTAAATGTAAGTCGATTCATGAAAAAATATTTAACCCGGACACTTAAAATTTTGATTTACGCGCTGATTGTGCTGATATCCCTCGTACTGATCGCATCCATTGCAATTCAGACACGGTACTTTAAGAACTGGCTGCGCGATAAAGTCGTTGATACAGCAAACCAAAATCTGAATGCCCGGCTTACGATCAGTCAAATCAACGGTAATTTCTTTACAAGTCTGAAATTTGATAATGTTGTATTAATGCAGAAGAGTGATACCATTTTAGCGGCGCCAAATCTGGAAATCCAGTATGCCCTGCTTCCGCTGATTTTTAGTGAAATACATATTAATTCCTTTCATATTAATTCAGTAAACCTACGATTACGGCAGTTACAGGACAGCACCTGGAATATCGCCAATCTTACGAAAGACGGAACCACTACCCAACCCCAAACCGAACAACAGGATAGCAAGCCCTTTGGATTTGTGATCCGGTTAAACGATTTTCAGATTAATGACGCAGTTATCCGTATCTCTGCTCAGGATTCGCTCATTCCGTCAAGAATTGAGGCCATAAACCTCGCTGCTTCAGGTTTATACAGCCATGAACTTCAACGGCTGCACTTAAAAGACTTTCGTTTTAACAGCAAGCGTCCGCAATTCATCCTGAAAGAAATGTCTTTTTTCTCCGAGCGGAACCGGGAACGCCTGCTTTTAAAGGATTTTAAAATACGCACTGCGCAGAACAAGCTACTTGCACAAAGCAAATATGATACGGGCAAAACACCGGAAATCTCGGGCGAGCTGGAAAGCGAACCGCTGCATTGGAAAGAATTCAGCGCGTTTGTACCGGATTTACGACTGCATGCCAATCCCGATATCCGGCTTACTTTGGATTCCCGGGGCGATTCACTGCAGGCCGATCTTAAGATCGTTGAGGCGGAGCAACAAATCCGGTTGCAGTTATCGAGCGAAGATTTCAAATCATTTTTTCAGGAATCCGATGCGCACACGCCCCGATATACCCTGCGTTTGTATGTATCGAAGCTAAACCTGGCACACTGGCTGGGCGACCCGGCAATGGATTATCTGATTAACGGCAGGCTGAAAATAGACGGTAAGGGCATTAAACCGGAAAAAGCAGACGTGCAGCTTACGGGGGAATTTACGAACTGTATATTTTATCAGCGCCCGGTTTCCGATATTGACCTGAAATTTAATTACCTCAAAGGCGACCTGAACGGGAAAATAATTTCCCGGGCTGACTTCGGACGACTCAATCTAAACACAGAGATCAGGAGTATTCAGGATTCTGCCATTTATAATGCACAATTAGATGTTAAAGAATTCGACGTTTCTGCGATTACCGGAGATGATTCACTGAGGACCGATATTACAATACATTTGTCGGTTTCTGGACAAGGTTCTGACCCGAATAATACGAAAGGCGACGCCAATTTGCGTATTGCCCAATCATCAGTTGCCGGTATGCAGATTGATACCTTATATGCAGATTTGAATTATCACGGAAAACAAATGATGCTGGATTCACTGTATCTGAACAGTAATGTTGCAGAAGTTTATCTTACCGGCAATATCAATTTGGAGGGCAGCAGTCATTTAAAGCTTAAGTCCGAATTGGGCGATTTAATGGTCATCAACCGCTTCGTTCAGGCAGATACGCTCAGTGCATCGGGAGAAGTGTCATCCGAAATCAAGGGTACACCCGATTCCCTTCACATTACGGGTAAATTGGAACTGGACACTGTTTTATATAACGAGATTCGAGTAAAAAAAATAAACGGCGATTGGACTGCAATTAAGGATGACAGCGCTTATAACGGACAGGCAGCCCTCCATGCCAGAGAAGTCCGTTATCCGGGTTTTGTTGTGGATGAAATTGACTTGCAGACAGACCTTCAGGAACGTGTCGTCGGATTGGTTCTCGATTTGAAGCGCGAAGACCTGGGTTTGCATTTGAAGAGTCAATTCATCCGCGATACTATCCCCGAAATATTTATTTCTGACTTACAATTAGATATTAGGGATCAGCATTGGAGCAGTAATGACCGCAAAGCCCGGATCGTCATCGATCAGAACAAATACATCGTGGAAAATTTCCGGCTGGCTTCCGGATCGCAAATCATTTCCGCACAAGGCAAATTTAGTCTAACCGGAAAAGAAGATTTCTCAGTAAAAATAGAAAAATTCGATGTAGGCGCCCTCACCGAAAATCTGGTGCTGCCGCTAAATATGTCCGGCGTTTTATCATTAAATATGGATTTAAAAGGTACTGCCGAAAATCCGGTTCTTGATGGCAGCTTTACTGTAAACGAAGGATCATTCAATGCTTTTGAGTACAATCGGTTTACGGGAGAATTAGATTATGAAGAAAAGCAATTCAAATGGGTGCTAAACCTCATACATGAAAAAGAAGACAGCCTGGTGATTGACGGATATCTGCCGGTTAATTTTTCGTTTGCCGATACCAATCATCCGGGTATTCTTAAAAATAAGCCGATGGAGATTCAAATTAAAACGGATCGCTTTCCGATAAGCCTATTCAAAACTTCCGGTTTTAATTTGCAGAAAAGCAGCGGTTATGTCCGCAGCGATTTAGATATCAGCGGTACCCCGGCTGAACCGAAGGTTAAAGGATCGTTCAGAATTAAAGACAGCGCCGTGGAAATGCCGCAGTATGGCATCAACTATAAAGATATTCAATTGGTTTTATTGGCGGACAGTGCGGCAATATCTCTGGATCAATTGCAGGTTGAAGGTCCCGAAGAAGGCCGAATCCGGGCCAACGGACTTGTGAAATTTGACAACAGTCTGTTTTCCGGAAAACTTAAAGCATTTAAATTTGATCTGTCGGGTAAAAATTTTTATCTGACCAACCACCACCACCACCAACTTAAGCTCTCGGGTGATGCATTGTTTAGTGGAACGGTAGCAAACCCGGAAATCGACGGAGCAATAACCATTAACCGTTCCAGCATTTATCTGCCGGCGCTTACCGGTGAAAGCAGCCAACCGCCGTCAGCAGAAGAAACATCGCTGCCATTACTGGTCCGGGAAAGAAGGCGTCAAAAAGCCAACGGTGATACAATCATTTCCCGCAGGGGCACGCGTCCGGGACATGCAGATGAGGAGCGGACGGAATTTTATAAAAACCTGCGCGGTTCGGTGGAAATTACGATTCCCAGAAACACCTGGATTAAAAACGATGATATGCGCCTGGAATTATCCGGCGATATAGAGCTTGTAAAAAACGGACCTGATTTTGAAGTTTTTGGTTTAGTTAAAATCATTCGCGGTCAATATGATTTGCTTGGACGGCGGTTCACGATTGCAGACGGTAAACTGGTTTTTCAGGGTGGTGAAGAGATTAATCCCCGGGTCACGCTGGAAGCGACCTATACCTTCAGAACGCCTGGCAGGGAAAAAAGGAAGCTAACCCTGAATGTCACCGGAGTAGTAAACAGCCCGAATATACAATTCAGCTTAGATGGCCGGGAAATAACCGAAGGTGATGCTATCGCTTATGTCATGTTCGGGCGCAGCCTGGATGAGCTGACCAGCGGACAAAGGGAAGGCGTTGCCGAAGCCGGCGGCGGCGCTTCTGCCGGTGAACTGGCCACCGGATTCGCTGCCAATCTGATTTCATCCAAAATAACCGAGCTCGTGGGCAAAGAACTAAACCTCGATTATATTGAAGTTAAAAGCAACGACAACTGGCAGAGCGCTTCGTTTGTTGTCGGAAAATACATCACCAACGATCTGTTTGTCAGCTATCAAAAAGAATTTGGAGATACCCAGGATGACACCACGCCCAAGGAAGTGGTGACCATGGAATACGAACTTACCGATTTTCTGTTTCTGCAGCTTCTGGGCAACTCCAAATACAACGGCTTCGACGTTATCTTCAAATTTGACGGAGAATAG
>CAYXRA010000231.1:0-6284 GCA_964467525.1 uncultured Calditrichaceae bacterium | reverse complement strand
GAAACATTATATTCAAAAAAACTTTCATTAAACCCTAATAAAAGCTAAATTTGCCGTTTCAATAAGAAACAGAATCTGAATCAATTTGAATATGATAGGCAGATATTATTAAGAATTAATTACGGAAATAATTGATTCATATTGATTGTAAATTAAAATTCGGTTAGCAATGCATTTTATGAAATATGTATTGCCTGTAAAAATATTCGATCAATGCATCCAAACAAAATTCTAATCATTCAAACCGCTTTTATCGGTGATGTGATTCTGATTACGCCGCTGATCCGTGCAGTGGGACAGCTTTTTCCATCGGCATTGATTGATGTTCTGGTGATTCCGCAGAGCAGTGCCGTACTGGAAAACAATCCGCATGTCAGACATATCCTGCTTTTTGATAAACGTAAAAATAAGCTGACGGCCTTTTTCAAAACACTCCGGCAAATCAGGAAAAATAAGTATGACCTGGCTATTTCTCCGCACAGTTCTCTGACCAGCGCTTACCTGATGCTTTTGGGCGGCATTAAAGCGCGGCTGGGATTCGATCGCTGGCATGCTTCAAAATATCTGACAATGAAAGTGCCCCATAAAAAAGGCATTCATAAAATTCGTAAAAACCTGCACCTGTTAAGCGTATTCGGGGAAAATCAGTATGATATGCAAACAGAGCTTTTTCCCGCTTCTGATACGATCAAAAAATACGCTGCGCTGCCGGAACAGATGCCTTACAGCGGACGACCGGTCATTGCCATCGCTCCCGGCTCAATATGGAACACCAAACGCTGGCCGGTAACATATTATAGCGAACTGACCAAAACGCTGGAAAGAGAACGTTTCAATCTGATCTTTATCGGCAGTCCGGATGAAGAAGTATTGTGCCGCCGAATCATCAACGATGCGCAGTCCCGGGCGATTAATTTCGCCGGTAAAAGCACCATTCCCGAATCGGCTGCAATTATCAATCAGTGCGATCTGCTGATTTGTAATGACAGCGGCGCCATGCACATTGCCAATGCCATGCAGACCGACGTGTTTGTTTTTTTCGGCCCCACGGTAAAGTTCATCGGTTATTATCCCTTCAGGGAAAAAGACAGGGTATTTGAACTTGACCTCAATTGCCGGCCCTGCGGCAAACACGGCGGTGATGCCTGTCCGCTGGGACATTTCAAATGCATGTTAAATATCAAACCGCAAACGGTGATGAAAGCAATCAGGGAAAAGTTTGCCACTGAAACGGAAAGCGCGTGATGGCTGATATTTTTAAAACAATCTTCAATCGCACCATGCTGGTACTGGGAAAATCCATCGAACGGCGGCGATTTTCGGAATTACCAATTGTAATCGGCGCCAGCCCGCGCTCGGGCACAACCCTGCTGCTTTCCATACTCGATGCCCATCCGCAGATATTCGCCATTCCCAATCAGACTTATGCCTTTGACATCTGGGAAAAAAAAGACGGTGGAAAAGGGGATGATGAGAAAAACTGGCAACCTGTGCGAATAGACCGTTTGTACCGTGAATTTGTATTGAATCGCATTGCCAGAACGGCCAATCGCTGGTGCGAAAAGACACCTAAAAATATTCAGTATTTTGATAAAATTCTGTCCTATTATGATGGAAATGTAAAACTCATTCACATTATCCGTGATGGCCGGGATGTGGTCACATCAAAGCATCCCAAACACAATCCGGGACAATACTGGGTGCCCATCGACCGATGGAAGTGCGATGTGCAGCTCGGATTGAGATTGAAGGATAATCCTTCCGTACTCACCATGCGCTATGAGGATTTAGTCAATAATTATGAAGAAACCATGACAGACCTTTGCCGGTTTATTGGAACACCATTTGTAAGCGAGCTGCATAATTGGTTAAATTATACGAAAATCAGAAAAAGCAAGCACCTGGAAAATCCCGTTCAGGACTTATACAGAGATTCTATCGGCCGCTGGCGGGCGCCTGAGCATCAAAATCGCTTGCAGGAATTTATGCTGGATACCGAGGCTGTGGATTTACTTAAACAATTGGATTATGCAACATCAATGATTTAGCAAACACACAAAAGCATAATTAAATAGAAACGGAAAAAGCCCCTCCCGCTACCCAACGCCGTGGGGGGGAAAGGGGTGGGGGGATTTAAACAGAAAAATTTAAAGTTATTTTGAGGATATGATTTGAAAAGAATATTGTTTTACCTTGCTCAGGAATATTACTGGCCAAGCATGGAGCCGATTTACCGGGCATTTACCGATGCCGGCGGCTATGATCTGTATCTTCAGTCCGGTAAGAATGCGCGCCGTTTTCTGGGTATTTTCTTGTTTTCACAAAAAGGTTCAATTGAGGCGGGATACAAAAAAGCAGGTTATAAAGTTACTGACGAAACGCAGGGATTTGATGCAGTTTTTTGCGGGGCGCCGATCAAGAATCCTGCGCAATTCGGCGATGCCCTGCTTTGTAATGTCGATCACGGACCGGGCATTAAAACACTGCGTTACCGTCATTTTCTGAAGCAGCCGGATACCAAATATATCTGCTTCATCGAAGGACCCTATCGCGCGGAAAAATTCAGGAAATACGGTCTGGATAAAATCGAAGAAATATACGATGTGGGCCTGCCCAAGCTGGATGTGCTTTTCGACGGTACGTTTAATAAAGACGAGCTGATGCAGGAATATCAGCTCGATTCCGGGAAAAAAACGGTTTTGTATGCGCCGTCATACAAACCGACGTCCATTTTTGAAATCGGCGAGTCGATTGTCAAATTATCGGATCAGTACAATGTTATGGTAAAGCTGCACCCCTATAGCTGGTCCGGAAAATATGCCTCCCACAAACAGCATCGCCTGTTTGAGAAACTGCCGGGAAAATATCCGGATTTTCATCTGATGCCGAAAGAGGCTCATAATATCCTGCCGATGATGTTTATCGCCGATACAATGATCAGCGATGGATCCAGTGTAATTAATGAATTTCTGGCCCTGGAACGCTGCGGCATAATTTATAATCTTGAAGATGAAAAATTGAAACATCGTGACGGACAGCCGCTGCTGGAAGATAAAAGCACGGAATGGCTGAAAGATTCATTCATTCATATTAACCGTCCCGGTGAAATAGCACAGGCAGTCAGCGAAGCGTTGCAGCCGTCGCAGTCACGCATGGAACATATCAAAAAAGACAAGCAATATATATTTTCAAAAACCGACGGCCAATCAGCGCAACGCGTAAAGGAAACGGTAGAAAAACTAATCAACGAAAAGGCAAAACAGCGTGGAATCAGCTAAAACGAGTATTATCCTGGCCGCTGGTCGCGGCAGCCGCTTAAAGGAACTAAGCCTGGAAAATCCAAAACCGATGACGACTGTTCAAAATCAAACGATTATCAGTAATCTGATTAGTCATTTAATAAATAACGACTTGCGCAAAATTGTCGTGGTTGTCGGTTATATGGCCGAAAAACTCAAACAGCATGTTACAGATCACTTTATGGATCAGGCCGAAATAATTTTTGTCGAAAATGATATTTTTGATAAAACAAACAATATCTATTCATTATTTCTGGCTGAAAAATATCTGAGCGATGGCTTTTATCTTTTCGAAGCGGATGTATTTTGCGAAAATCCGTTGATTAAACGCCTGACTGACTGTCCGTCCGAAGATATCATACTGATCGACCGCTGGCAGTCACCCATGGAAGGCACCGTGGTTGCAGTCGATGATAAAGATACGGTTACTGCCATGTATTTAAAACGCAATCAGCATGAAGGTTTTGATTTTAAAGAAAAATATAAAACCATCAATTTTTACAGGATCGGGAAACAATTTGCCAACCATTTTTTCATCGACAAGCTCAAGCAGCATATCGCATCGCAGGATGTAAATTCCTATTACGAATTAATCATCAAAGAAGCTGTCGATAACGGCTATCAATTTCATGGACTGAGCGCGGAAGGTTTGAAATGGTGGGAAATTGATACATATGAAGATTTACAACTGGCTGAAAATATTTTTAACGATATGTGAAGAAAATCTTGTATATTGCCCATAATTTTTGTTAGTTCATCTGAATTGGTTCAAATCCGGGAAAGCTGAATAAACATCCATGACCTTGCCGCTACACATAAGGTATGATTAAATCAAAAAGGCAAGTTCGTTGGGCAAAAAATATGAAGAACCCTCCCCTTAATCCCCTCCCCATGCGTGGGGAGGGGTCTGGGGAGGGGGGGGATTTAAACAGATGAAAATATACCTGAAAGTCCTGGCCTTAATAAAGCCGTTCTGGAAAGCGCTGCTATTTTCCTTTCTGTTAACAATTCTTTACGTCTTATTCAACAATATATCGTTGTGGATTTCCGTTGATTTTATCCGGGAGTTGTTCGATCCGGCTTATGCAACCACAGAACAGGTTGCCGAAAGCGATACCACAAAGCAGGTATCGAAAGAAGATAAGATTAAGGAAATGTTCGATTTAACCGCTAACTTCGGTCTCTACGAAAAGATAAACTACCGGGTTAAATCATTGCTGATACAGGATGACAAATATGACACCCTCAAAGTGGTGTGTCTGGTCATATTTCTGGCATTTCTGTTTAAAAATATTGTCCACTATCTGCACCGGATTATTCTCAATTACATTGAAGTGCGCATTGTGGTAAACCTGCGCAATCAGTTGCACCGCAAATTGCTGTTTTTGCCGCTGCGTTTTTTTGAAAAGCGGCATTCCGGCGATTTAACCTCGGTGGTTTTTAATGATGTCAATGCGATCAATGTCGTACTGAATCAAAGTTTTGGCAAAATGATCCTGTCGCCGATTCAGATTATCACCAATGTTGCTATTTTGATATTGATCAGCTGGAAGCTGTCGCTGATAACTTTCATCATTGTACCGATCAGTACATTTATCATCGTAAAAATTGGTCAGAGTATGCGCCGGAAAAGTCGGCGCGTGTTCCGTCAAATTGCCGACGTGGTTTCTACTTTTCAGGAAGCGGTCAGCGCAGTGCGCATCGTAAAAGCCTTTACCAACGAACAGAAAGAAATTAAAAAGTTCGAATACACAAATTATGAATGGTTTAAAAAGTTATTTCGCGCCAATAAGCTGAAATATGCCACCTCACCGATCAATGAAATTATTTTTGTGCTCATACTGGTCTTTTTATTGTGGTACGGCGGGAACATGGTTTATGACCAGTCAGGATTAAGCGCTGAAGACTTTATCCGCTTTCTGGTTTTTCTGTTTACTATGTTCCAGCCCATCAAAGATCTATCCGGTGTAAATAATACCATTCAAACCGGACTGGCCGCGGCGGAACGCATTTTTGGCATTATAGGCAGCGAACAGGAATTGTATGAAAAACCCGGTGCCCAAAAACCAGATACATTCTCAGATAAAATCGAATATCGAAGCGTCCGTTTTAGATATGATGAAGATGAGCCTTATGTACTGGATGGAATTAATCTGACCATTAACAAGGGAGAAATGGTCGCCTTCGTTGGTCCGAGCGGCTCGGGAAAAACAACCCTCGTCAATTTATTACCGCGCTTTTATGAAATCGCTGAGGGACAAATAAGCATTGACGGAATTGATATCCGAAACATCAATCTGCATGCGCTCAGGGATCAGATGAGTATTGTCACACAGGATACAATACTATTTAATGACAGCGTCCGAATGAATATCGCTTATGGATTGGATGAGGTTACGGAGTCCGATATCATAGAAGCGGCAAAGGTAGCCAATGCCTGGGAATTTATCGAAAAGATGGATCACGGCCTGGATACGCAAATCGGAGAAAAGGGGGTGCGTTTATCCGGAGGACAAAAACAGCGCCTTTCCATCGCCCGGGCCATATTAAAAAATCCGCCAATTTTGATTCTGGATGAGGCCACCTCCGCGCTGGATACCGAATCGGAGCGATTGGTACAAAACGCCATCGATCATTTAATGCAAAGCCGCACCGTGCTTGTCATTGCCCACAGGCTGTCAACGATTATCAATGCCAGTAAAATTGTCGTTCTGGATAACGGCAGGATTGACAGTATCGGTCAGCATGAAAATCTGGTCAATAAAAGCGCCGTTTATAAAAATCTTTACGAAAACCAGCTTCTCAAGGTTGATCCGGTATAATCCATTCAAATTTGATAATTAACGTATTGTATTGATCAAAACATGATTCGGATATTTACGTTAAAACCTGTCACGCAAAGCCGCAAAGGTACAGAGAATTAAATACTCAGGAAAACCACAGCAAAAAATTCAGTTTTAAACTGATAAAGAACAATTAATTCTA
>CAYXRA010000230.1:2305-6415 GCA_964467525.1 uncultured Calditrichaceae bacterium | reverse complement strand
TCACGTTTGAATGCAGTCGGACAACCAGAGCAAACGTAGTTTTTCATCTGTTTAAATCCCCTCCCCTTTGTCCCTTCCCCACCTGCCTGCCGTCAGGCACGGCGCGTGGGGAGGGGCAGGGGTGGGGTTTCTTCAGTTTTTATCATAAACGCACATTTTTGATTTAATAATGCCTTTGTATGGTTGATACATCATTTCTGTTTTATTTAAAAGAACCCTATCCTGTACTTAGATGGTAAACGATATAAAAAGGGGCAAATTAATTGCCCCTGTAATTTATTCAGCGGGGAAAATCAGACTTACAGCCGTACCCTGCCCGACTTCGCTGGTAATGCTGATATCTCCCCGGTGCGCGTCCATTATTTTTTTGCATAAACTCAATCCCAGACCATAGCCGCCGCTTTGTTTGGAGCGCGACCGGTCCACGCGGTAAAACGGCTCGAACAGGTAGGGCAATTCCTGCTCAGCAATGCCGATGCCATCATCTCTGAAGGTAATCACGATACGCTTGTCCCGGATGCTTGCGCCGATTTCAATCGGCTTGCTGTCCGGTTTCGAAAATTTAACCGCGTTTTCGATAATATTTTTAAAAACCATTTTAACGCGCGGTTTATCAACCGTTGCCGGGAGCCTTTGCGGCAGTTCGGTAAAGCGGAGGCCCGGCGCCTGTCCGCTGTAATCCCCGGCGACTTCTTTTAACAGGTCTGCCAGATTGCATTGCTCTAAATTCAGATGTCCCTTTCCGTTTCTGAATCGTTCGTTTTCCAGAATTTCGGTGATCATCGATTCCATCTCCGCCAGGTCGTCGGCAATATTCTGCTTGTTTTTATCGCCGGGCAGAAATTCCAGCGCCACTTTCATCCGCGTAATGGGCGAGCGCAGTTCGTGACTGACATCTAAAAGCAACTGATCGCGGGCGTGTATCATTTCCCTGATGCGTTGGGTCATGGCGTTGAAAGCCCGTGACAGCATGCCCAGCTCGTCATTTTTTTTGACGGACACTTCGTAGGACAAATTACCCGCGCCAATATTATCCACGCCTTTTCTGAGCGAGCGCAAAGGACTGAGCACGCTGCGGATGAAAAGGTAACTGGCGATCAGGACAATGGTCAGAAAAAGCAGCAGGAAAATGATCCGCCGTTCATGATTTTGCAGAAACGCTTCAAAATTGATGCCGATATAAAACATACTGCCGTCGGCATTGTTAATCCTGAAAATTTCATGTTCCGGTCGTCCCGGCCCGTGAAACGGAGGGCGGCGCTCATTTTCACCAAATTTTTCATTTTCATGACTGGCCCAGAAATAACCGTCATTTTTGTAGGCGATCCGGATGGTAAAGCGCTCGGCCAGTTGTTTCGCCTGCACCGTATCCGGCGGCGAGCCGATCTCGTCAGCGATGTACTGAAAATAATTGGCCATATTTTTCTGCATCATATCTTCCATCTTATCATGGAACTGCAGTTTAAATGATAAGAAAACAGCGAGATTGATGGCAGCGATGGTAAACACGGATATCAGCAGTAATTTGAAAAATACCGAGTTTAATGCGGATTTGATCTTTGCGGAAAATGTGTTTTTAGCTTTCAATTTCATCGCCAATGTATTTATATCCTTTGCCCCAGACGGTTTTAATGAATCGTGAATCTTTTGAATCATCATTCAGTTTTTGACGCAACCGGCTGACCAGCACATCGACGGTGCGGTTGAAAGCCTCCCAGTCCAGCTCATGGGTTTGTTCCATAATACGGTCGCGGGTCAGCACCTTACCCGGATTCTGCGCAAACAGCGTCAGCACCTCAAACTCCAGGGTGGTCAGGCTGACCGGCCGGTCACCGAGCGTAACCGATTGTTTGTGCAGATCGATGATCAGCGGACCGGATTTGATTTTATCCGCCGGCGATCGTTCCGCGCCGCGGCGCAGGATGGACTGGATGCGGGCGACCAGCTCGCGCGGTTCGAAGGGCTTGGACAGATAATCGTCGGCGCCGATTTCAAGACCCACAATCCGGTCGGTAACCTCGCCGCGGGCCGTCAGCATCAGAATCGGCGTGTTGTGCGTTTTACGGATCGTGCGGCACACTTCGAATCCATCCATGCCCGGCAGCATGATATCCAGTATGATGATGTCCGGTTCCGTTTTGTTGAGCAGAGCCAGACCGTCATCGGGATGGGTAACGGTATCAACGGAAAAACCGAATCCGCTGAGATAGTTTTTCAGCAGTGCGTTTAGTTTATTATCGTCGTCGATGACTAAAACGTTTTTTTTCATATCGGCCACCCGTTTATTTGACGGACTCAGACCGGATCGTCTGATGAATCACAATTTCTGTTTTTTTCAAAGACACAAACGGTACATTCCATAAATTAGATGTTTTACTTCTTTTTGTAAAGGGGCTCCGGGCAATCCCGGAAGCCCCGGGTGCAGGTCAATTGCTGATTCGCAATCAGTTTTTATGGAATTTATCGTGCATTTTTTCCATGTGCGCGGCCAGCTCCGTGCGCTGATCCGGTGTCAGTATGGCGTGGAACTCGGTAAATTTTTCGATGGCAAAGGAACGCATTTCCTTAAATTCCGTTTCCTTTTCTTCCATCAGGGTATTAAGCGCCGCCTGATGGACGCGGTTGCTTTTGACCTGCCTGAGCAGCGTTTGATAAATCGCCTCGCGGGCGTCCTTGTGCTGATCCTTCTTCGCCAGCACTTCCTGTTTGATGCGCTCCAGCGCGCGGTTCTGATCATCGGTCAAATCCAGCTCATCCGAAATGTGGTCGAACATAAAATCGATCCGTTTTTCCGGCGAAGCGTGCCAGAAATGATGGCGCTTGCAGCCACCCAGCAAAAGAAAGCTCAGCAGCGAAACAGCGGCGGTTGAGAAGATGATTGATTTTTTGAACTTCATGGTACGATCCTTTCTGTTGGTTAAACGTTTCTGGTTTAGTGGTATTTACGGGGCAGTTGTGAACTGATTATTTCTCAATTGTAACAAATTGTAAAAATCGGATGGCGGTATAAACTAAATCCCCTCCGACGGAGGAGTAAGGGGTGGGTCCCAATTGGCAGCGAACCGACCGGAATATGGAAGAAATATTCATTGTTTGAAATATATTCGATTCTGGAATATTTCATTCAAGGATATAACCCACCCCTTGGCATAGCCATCCCGCTCCGGCGGGATAGTCACCTCCCAAGAGGGGAAACAGAAGGTCCTCTCCTCCGGAGAAGTTACTACGACCGCGCGGAATGTCTTGGTGGTGGCGGATCATTCAACCAAATTCTGTCCCCGCTTAACTGATCCGGAATATCAGTCCGAATATCGGCGTTTTCCCAACAAATCATGTTTTACAAAAAACATTGACCCATTTGATCTCGCGGGGAAACGGATAACACATTACAATGAAACACCGCCCGCGCAATGTCATTAATAATCACCGTAACGGAAAGGATCAATGATGGCACGCATCAAAACAATCGATCCGCAATCGGCTTCCGGCATCCGCCGCTTTTTAATAAAAATCTTTAAAAAGAAATATGGTGGTTTCCTGCCCGGCATTTTCAAAATCGCCCTGGTCGATCTGAAAATCGGCATGCCGACCGGAAAAATTTATAATTACTTACATCTGCGCAGGAAATCCCCGCTTACAAGATTGCAGCGGGAGATGCTGGCCACGGTGGTCAACGGAACCATCGGCGGGGCGCCCTGACTCGGTTTACACACCACGGCAGTTCGCCGCCTGACCGGAGATGAACATCTGACCTCCGAATTTGCCACGACCTGGCCGACTTATGATCTGGATCCGAAAACCAAAGCATTGTTAGCCTTTGCCAAGAAGCTGACTGAAAGTCCGGCCTTTATCGAAGATGCTGATTTTGAGAAGCTGCGTTCGGCCGGATGGGATGAAGATGGTATTTACGAAGCCACGGCCCTGATATCATTTTTTAATTATTCCGGCAGAATGGAATCGGCTTCGGGCCTGCCCATGGATCAGGTGCCCGAGGATGCTAAATACGCCGAGGCAACGGCCGATAATCGCTGATGCATCCGGACTTTAATACCCTTTGCGGACAACAGGAATGCATATTTTATAAAACCTGAGTGGATGGGGTCGCTATCG
>CAYXRA010000230.1:0-2205 GCA_964467525.1 uncultured Calditrichaceae bacterium | reverse complement strand
TGGGGTCGCTATCGAAACAGAAAAAATCGATAGACAAACCCATTACCACGCCAACCACAGCATTCGGAAGGCGCTCTGGGGTTTACCCACACAAAACGTCATAGACCAGGAACGACGCCGGATCGTATTATTTTTTATCTCTTAAGCAAAAGCGTCTCAGAGAAAAGAAATTATCTGAACCGTGATATTTCATCCCGGACTTGCCATTCACAAAACACCAATCCAAAAATCCTTTAATTCATCAATTCATTCCTTGTTTATTTTGTTTTTTAATTTTTTTTCGCATATTTAATATCATAGCATGTCAGTTAGTTTTGGAATCCTGCTGCGGATAAAAAGGGATAAATAAAGTTTTTAGATATAAAACCGCTGTTTTTGATCAACGGTTCGTTTTTTTGGGATTTAAAATGGCGCTTCGGACCTGTGTTTTTTTTGCAGGGATTCCCCGCTCTGTAACTGACGGGGCGGAGCTGTATTCAGGGAGGGAAGAAAAGCGTAAATAGAAAAGAGTAAAGTGTAAAGAGAAATGGCGACCACTAATTGTTATTCGGGGTCGTGAACTGTAATGCTTAACGTGTTATGTTTTTCACTTTATCTTTTCTATTGCCTGACTTCGGGAGACGGGAATTGAAAATGTAAATAAAAGATCGTAATATATATTTAAATTTAAATGCAGACATTTCCCAATATTAGGAAATTTATTTTTCCTAATATAAGGAAAAGTTTCCTATTATAAGGAAAAAATTACGGTTACAATCAGACAGCTAAACTATATGTTATGTGAGAAATTTAAAAATGGAAGAATAAATTCGTGCCAAAAAGATCAAAGAAAAAATTCATGGAATCCGATGCACAAATTCTGAATAACCTCATCATTACAAAAGAAGGCCCTGGAACTATCATAAATGATTTAAACTCGCTAATCGAGTACATTAAAACACACCATGTTACAATAACAAAATCCACAAATTTCTTTTCTCTTAAATACTTGAGAGATATCAATGATATCTTGTCCAAGCCCCTAAGGATCGATCTAAAACGACCACAACAAAAATCGTTCCCCAATATTATGGGCTTATATTTGCTTTTGCGAAGTATTGGTATTCTTACATTTAAACAAATTGGCAAAGATACTCTTGTTCAAATAGACGATGCGATTTACAATTTATGGTCAAATTTGAACGAAACGGAAGCGTATTTTACATTACTCGAAGCGTGGCTTATAAGAACTGATCCAGAGGAAGTGTTGGTTGAGTTTCATTCCATATATGGATTGTTATTAACCGAATGTTTTGAATTTTGGTCGCAAATTTCACAAAATGGCCTCAAAGTCGATAAAGACAAAGCAGAAAGTTTAAAATATATACCAGGCTTGTACAACATTGCTTTGCTCGAATCGTTTGGATTTATTGATGTCACCCATGCAGAGCCTTTGAGTGGTAAAGGATGGAAAATTGACAAAATAAAACGAAATTCGCTTGGCGATGCATTCTTCAGATATTTGTATGAAAATTTAATAAACACCGATAGCTATTTTCATTTCTGTATGCTAAATACAGCACAAATCAAATATAAGACTCCTTTTGGGCAATTACATGAATACTTTAAACCATTCTTTCCAGAATGGCAAATAAATCTCAATATTCCACAACCACTATTCAAGGATGGGACATATATTCTCAAAGTTTTCTTAGACAAGGCATGGAGGACTATTGCAATCGACAGTAATAAAACTATGGAGGTTCTGGCGAATGCAATACTTGATGCCTTTGATTTTGACAGAGAACATTTATATGCTTTTTATATAAAAGATCGTTTCGGCAATACAATCGAGATTAACTGTCAAATGTCAGAAGATGGGCCATTTGCTGACGAATTTAAAATTGGTGACATTCCAATTGAAATTGGCTCTTTCATGAAATTTGTATTTGATTTCTCGGATTATTGGAAATTCAATATACATTTGCAGGAAATCAAAAAATCCGACATTAAATTAAATTATGCGAAAGTTATTGAAGTATATGGAAAAGCTCCAAAGCAATATTGGTATTGGGATGATGAAGATGAGTAATAGTTCGTACGCAATAAATCACATAACAAGCAAATGCAGCCGATTTTAACCGCCGATTCGTTCAGGCACAATTCGGGGCAGTTTCAAGTTTGGTTGGTTTGCGCCGGTTATTCTGATGCGGTTAAAACGGCTGA
>CAYXRA010000229.1:0-6416 GCA_964467525.1 uncultured Calditrichaceae bacterium | reverse complement strand
ACATCCTGGAATATTTCGGCTTGCAGGATAAAGTGGTGCACGATCTTTCCATCTCGACTTCAGCTTCATATCAGGGCCGCTATCTGTTTGCCGCCTGCGATACGGCCGGGGTGTATTACAAAGATTTGTCCGAAGATATTACCAACTGGCAGTACCTCGGACTGCGGGGTAATCCGGTCGTCAGTATATTTGCCCAGGGGGCCGGCACGGGCCCGTACGATTTTCTGATGATCTATGCCGGACTGCACACCGAGAATGAAGCGGACACCACCACTCCGCGCATTTATAAACTGGATTTTCCATCCGATGCGCCCAATTGGACCGCCGCGGACAGTGGCATCGCTGCAGGCAGAGTCACAGCAATCAGCGGATTCAACTATTCCGGTCACGAACCGCCCGGCCCATTATTCTGTACCGCCGACGGTGAATTATGCCGGTACGAATCCAATCAATGGGAAAAAGTAAACGATCAAAGCGGATTCGGATTTGTCTCGGCATTTCAGCCCCATTTTGTCTGGGCCGGCGGCACGGCAACCGCGATGACGCCCACGCTGATCAAATCGGTTGATTACGGTCAGACCTTCGAAAATATTACATTTACTATGGGTGACAATGAAACGCACTGCGTGGGCATGAATGCCGTAGATACGAATATTGTTTATGCCGGTTTCCGCGATGAAATACTGCGGACGACGGACGGCGGTAAAAACTGGCAATCAACAGATTGGGAATCGTCAGAGACTGTGATACGATCCATCGCCGTGAGTCCCATCGATCCCGGTCATGCTTTAGCCGGAGGCGCCGATAAGACGAACCGCTTTGCCTTGTACAATTCATTTGTTTCAGAATTATCCCAATCCGTTTAATCCGGAGACCGTGATTCGTTATAACGTAGAGACGTTGCATGCAACGTCTGTACAAATAGATTTAAGCATTTACAATTTGCTGGGACAAAAAGTGGTCACGCTGGTATCGGAGAAACAATCCGCCGGGACATACAGTATCGTATGGAATGCCGCCGCATATTCAGGCGGGGTGTATTTTTGCCGGCTTAGTGCAACAAACAAAGGGCAACGTATGATTAAAACTAAAAAACTCGTTTTACTGAAATAAACCGTGTAAATGAAATGGCAGGCTTTAATTGCTCATATGGGCGTTTAATTCTTCATCTTTATTTATATCAGATAAAGAGTGCCCTGCATACGGCAGATTTCTATTCCGGCCGGGATTCCTCAGTCCCGATAAACCGGGGCATTCGGAATGACACCCATGTTCCGGAAATGTAAAGTTGTTTGGGGTTAGGTTGCTATTGAAAACAATAATTTAAAATACTAACTTTAAACAGCGATTCATTTCTACACCGCTGTTACGTATAAATCACTTTATCAGCATTGATAAAGTTACAGTTTTGTTTTGATCGAAAAAACCGGAGGAAACCATGAAACGGTTATTACTAACTTTCGCGATTACCGCACTTTTAAGCACAACCGCCCTGGCCAACGGTGTGGCCATCGTCGATGTGAACAATGCCATCTATCTGCGTCTGAAGCAGAGCGAGGTCAGCGTGCAGGTTGAAAATCAGGTGGCTATCGTTACGACGACTCAGGTTTTCAAAAATATTTTTAACGAGGATAAAAAGGTGAAGTATGGTTTCCCCATGCCCGACGGCGCCAGCGCCACCAATCTCAAATTTGAAATAGACGGTCAGTGGTACGAGGCTCAATTCGCCCCGACCCCGGCAGATACCAGTCTGCCCGGTCCCGGCGGTGAGATCGATCCCAATCTCAAAACCTTTCTCGGTGATACGCCGCTTTATTACGATCTGGAATACGAGGTCAAAAAAGACGCCATTCTCAAGATTCAGTTAACCTACGTGCAGTTTTTGTCCTACGAATTTGGCAAAGTGGATTTTTATTATCAGAGCGACTACCGGCTGATCCAGACCTACCCGATCGATATTCAAAAGCTGCTGTTCACCCTGGATTCGGAACGCACAATCAACGCCGTTGAGATGATCGGTATAACGCCCGACACGGAAACCAACGACGGTAACCATGCCTATCTTGATAAAATCATTTATGAGTCGGTTCCTGAATACAGCTATCACATTCAGTACGAACTCAGCCCCGACGAGCTGGGTCTGTTCGGCATGTCCACCATTCTGCACGATACGCTTGTTCCCGATAACTACGGCAGCGGTTTTTTCACTTTTATCGCCGAACCCGATCCCGGTGAAAATACAGCCACAATTAACAAAGTATTCACGCTGATTATCGATCGTTCAGGCAGCATGTACAGCGACAATAAAATGGTCCAGGCGCGCAATGCCGCCAGTTTTATCGTTGAAAATCTGAACGAAGGCGATTTGTTTAATATCGTGGATTTTTCCACGCAGGTTTCCTCATTCCGGCCGGCGCACGTGTTGTACAACAGCAGCACTGAATCGCAGGCATTAACCTATATCAGCGGCTTAAGCGCCGGCGGCGGCACCAATATCTCCGGTTCCTTTGACACGGCCATTCCCCAGTTCGGCGCCTCTACCGACTCCACCGCCAATATTATTATTTTCTTCACCGACGGTCAGGCTACGGTCGGTATTACTGATACCGATGGCATCCTCGATCACGTCACCCAACTAATTAATCAATATGAAACGGAACTGGTGCTGTACACCTTCGGCATCGGCAGCGATGTGAATAAACAGCTCTTAACCCTGCTGGCCGATGAAAACGACGGCCTGTCCGAGTTCCTGGGCGAAGATGAACTGGAAGACCGGATATCCGATTTTTATCTGACCATACGCAACCCGGTTTTACTGAGCACGGCCATGCAGTTCACGCCGGTCGATATCATCGAAGAAACCTATCCCGGCAATCTGCCCAACCTCTACAAAGGGCAGCAGCTGCTGGTATCCGGTCGTTATAAAAATCCGGGTGAAGTTACCGTTAAGCTAAGCGGCGATGCGTTCGGCAAATACACCGAGTACGAATATGTGATGGCCCTGTCCGATACCGCCGTCGAAAAGAACCGTTTTCTCACCAAAATGTGGGCCAAGCAGAAAATCGAGAAATTACTGATCGAGTATTACAGCTACGAAGAAAACAGCATCGAGGCCGAAGGGGTAAAACAAAAAATCGTTAACGTCAGCCTGCAATACGGCGTAATCAGTCCATTCACCAAATTTTCCGGCGGCGATCCGGTGGGAATGGAAGAGGCGCTGCCGGTCGCCAGCAACAGGCTGCCTGCCCAGTATGAAATTCTGGGCAACTATCCCAACCCCTTTAATCCGTCAACGACGATTGCCTTCCGGGTCAATGTTGCCATAAACGATCTGGTGATTGTGAAAATTTATAACACGTTAGGTCAGTTGGTACGGATACTGGCCATTGAGGTAAATGGTCCCTCGATTTACAAAATATTCTGGGATGGCTTATTGAATGACGGCAGTGTTGCCCCCTCCGGTCATTATTTTTACATCGTGGATTTCGGCAACGCCGTTCTGGGCGGCAAGATGGTTTTGATGAAATGATGGCCCTATTTAGGGAAATAAAAGTAAATAATCAAACTAAGGATAGAATTTACATCATAGTTAATAATGAAAGATATTACCTAAGAAAACGAATGAAAAAGGATTGGAATTATCGAAAATACAGCAAAATTTTTCACTACTATATACACCCAATCCTGATTTAAATGGGATAGGGTTTAAAGTTATTTGGAAGCAGACAATCTTTAATTATTTTTTCATTAATGTACGGGCGGCTTTTACATATTTTAAATCAATTATTTATTTCTGACATAAATCAATTTGAAGCGGCCTTTTGGACTTTCCCGTTGTTCAATCTCAAATTTCTTTATTGATTTAATCAATGGTGTTAATTTTTGAAAACCATAATTTCTGGAATCAAAATTCGGCTGTTTTTTTTGTAATAGATTACCAACATCACCAAGAAACGCCCAGCCATCATCATCAGCTAAATCTGATATTGTAGATGCTATAAGCTTAATAACTTTGGGAGTTATCTTATCAACGCTACTTTTTGGTGAGGATTTGCTTTTTGTAGTTTCCGGTTCATTCTCATCAGACTGGTATTTTAGGATCTCAATGTAGATGAATTTATCACAGGCTACGATAAATGGTTCCGGTGTTTTCTTCTCGCCAATTCCAATAACGTGCATTCCGGCCTCGCGAAGCCTCGTAGCCAAACGTGTAAAATCACTATCGCTGGAAACAAGACAAAAACCATTGACTCTATCCGAATACAGAATATCCATGGCGTCAATAATCATTGCAGAATCAGTTGCATTCTTTCCGGTGGTATATCCATATTGCTGAATCGGTGTAATGGCATTCTCCAGTAAAATAAGCTTCCACTTTGTCAGTTTGGGATTGGTCCAGTCTCCATAAATTCGTTTTATAGTAGGATTACCATATTTAGCAATTTCTTCCATCATCTCTTTAACATATGAAGCGGGCATATTGTCGCCATCAATTAAAACGGCAAGATTTAAATCCATAAAATTTACCAATATTTTTTTTATTCAATATACGACGAATAAAATGAAAAGTCATAAAATAGTGTTTTGTATAATAAATTGCCAAATACGATTCTGAGCAATCGTTTAAGAATACCACAGGCACATAACCACTATACATCGCGGTTAGCCCCGCCTGAGGCGGACAGGTCGCGCCGGAAGTTTTTACCAAAAGCGCCCTGGCATTAAATCCATGATTAGTTCGTTGCCGATATTAGATGACTATTTCCATTTCTCCGGACAATAGATTTCTATTCCGGACGGATTTAGTACCGGATTTGGTAGCAGACATTCTTTAATTATTTTTTCATTAATGACCAGTTCGTGCCAAACAATTTTATAATGTTCCGCCCGTTTTCAGAATTTTGGGTGTAAAATCCTTAAAAAAACCTTCTCACAGTCTAACCTTATTCGTTAGCAGGCATTAATAATTACAAATTATCTAGTATTGAGCGAATATCTTTTTGAAGTTTTGGTATGTGCTCATTAATGATTTGCCAGACTTCTTCAGCATCAATTCCAAAATAATTGTGAACTACAATATTTCTGAATCCCCGAATCTTATACCAGTCGACTTGATCATGGCTTTCAATGAACGCTTCTGATAATCTCACAACCATCTCACCAATAACGATAAAATTCATCATTGCTGCATCGAAGTCACGTTGATTCCTATAGAAATTATCCGCCGAATTATAATCATAGCTATAATCGATAATCTTTTCTGTAGCATCTAAAATAGAAAGCAAATTAAGCTTATCCTTTTCAAACATAAATTGCTTCCTTTTCGAGATGTTCTTTTACATACGGTTTGATATATTTTTTACGACAAATGTCTACATCACGATTAAGATTATCTTTCAGAAATTGTCTCAGATCAAGTTTTAAATCATAGATTTTATCTGTTCCTGGTTTAAATTCTATAATAAAATCAATGTCACTTTGTTCCGTCTGTTCATCCCGGGCAAAAGATCCTATTAGCCCAATCGAAGCAATATGGTAATTTTCCTGAAGTTCAGGCAGGTGTGTTTTTAAAAAGTTCAGGATAGTTTCTTTATTCAACATGGCAGCAAAAATTTTTTTATTTAAATTGACAAAAATTCATTTGTAAGTCAATAGCATTTGTTGTTCAAGTGCCTGCCGAACCACTATACCTCGCGGTTAGCCCCGCCTGAGGCGGGCAGGTCGCGCCGGCATTGAAGCCATGATTAGTTATGTGTTTTTTATCAACCGAACGTTATGAACTGGTTATCATTCAACTGGCTGATACTTCCTTTGGGTTAGGACCATATTTATTTTCACCAGGATTGCTGTCGGTAACCATTAAAACTAAAAGCCAAATTCCCCCAATTATCGGAATTAAAGCAATTAAAATCATCCAACCACTTTTTCCAACATCGTGAAGTCTTCTAACTGAAACTGCTAAAGCAGGAATAAGAACTGCCAAACCGTATAATATATAGAATAATCCATAAGCAGCATTTTCCATAGTAGTTCCTAAAATGTTATCTAAAATCATTGCAACAATAGAAAAAATTATATTGAACAATGCAAACATCCAATACTCTTTTCGCCTTGCTCTTCCGCCAAATTCAGCGTACTTTTGTAAAACTTGCAGATACCAATTCATGTTTTCCTCCTTTTTTTTATACTCATATTGTTTTCGATAACGCACAGTTTGTTTAGAGAGGGTTCCGGGCTCCACTACTTTTGTAGAACGAATGACTATCAATAAATGTCAAATCCGAACTTTGGTGGTTCTCTTATCTGTACGCCATATCGTTTTCTTGATTTATGCATAATGTTATACAAACATAACCACTAAACCTCGCGGTTAGCCCCGCCTGGGGCGGGCAAACAAAAAACTAAAAAATAGCATG
>CAYXRA010000228.1:0-6439 GCA_964467525.1 uncultured Calditrichaceae bacterium | reverse complement strand
CTATTATGAATATGACTATGAATAAATTTTGGAGATATTCAAGAATTAAATTACTGACAAATATTGTAGGTTTATTTTATAAACAGCAGAAATAATAGTTATGTTCAATAATACATCTAATACTCTACCTTTGATAAGGAGAAACAAAATGAAGTATCTAATCCAGACATGCGTGATTTGTTCTGTGATATTGTTAACTACTTGCACCTCAATTAAAAAAAGTTGGGAAAGAGCACAATCAAAAAATAATATATCTTCTTATAAAGAATTTTTGTCAAACTATCCAGAAAGCGAATATTCGAAAATTGCCCGAGAAAAATTGTCAACTCTGTATTTTGCAGCCGCAAAAAGTGCTTCAACTATTAAAGCATATGAAGAATTCCTAAATAAATATCCTGATAGTCAATTCTCGGATGAGGCGAAAAAAAGAATTGAGTCTTTAGAATATGACGCAGCCACGAAAAACAATAAAATCATTTCCTATGAAAAATTTGTTGCTAAATATCCAAAAAGTAAGTTCAAAAATAAAATCCAAGAAAATATAGGATTATTATTGACTGATGCGTACAAAGACATTAGTGAAGAGGCAATAGAATATTTAAGAACATATCCAGATGGTATCTATAAAGATTTTGTTTTGCGGTATGCAACAGATAATAAAAATTACATCGCAATTCAAGAATTAAAAACTCTCGTGAAGGTAGACAAAATTCAACCGTCGGAGAGTGTCGAAACGTTCACCGGCAGATTTATGGATAGGGGTGTACTTGAACCTATTTATGAAACGCTAACTCCTCAGAAAGACAATCTATTTTTATTAGCTACAATAATTTTTAAGAATTATGGTGATTCTCGAAAATTTAATAAAAATAGTATTTCGTTTGAGGATGGAAAACAGAATCATTATCATGCCTTTTATTGGTATGAAACAGATATTATTATTAATAAATTTGGTGAGTATATAAACATTGATGATCATACTGTAATTACTATTGTAACCGAAATTCCTAAAAAAACTGAAATAAATGACTTGAACTTGAAAGTAGAAAATATAGACTTAGGAAAGATTGGTGCTATTCACCGTATTTCTTTTAATGAGCAAATACTTAGCGCTGCCAGTAAGGGTGACGCGGTTAAATTACGACGTCTGCTGGATTCTGGGGGTAATGTGAACGCGAAGATGAAGAGGAGTCGAGAAACAGCGTTAATGCTTGCGGCAGAGAACGGTCATATCGAAGCAGTACGTGTTCTTCTCGAATACGGAGCCGACGTGAACGCCACAGCAAGCAAGGCTGTATCGGTTAAGCATCGGGGAGGAATCGAAACGACCACGGTGCGTCTCGATTGGACGGCTTTGGATGCCGCCTCTACCAACGGTCATGCCTCAGTTGTCGTACTGTTGAAGAAAGCGGGATCGAACAAATAACAGATTGTACATTTTAGGAGCTTTGTTATGAAGAACAATAAAAACTTTGAGTAGAAGATGTCACAGTTGTCAAATGAAGAATTATACGATGTTTTAGCCCATGAGCAAAGATTACGTTCATGAAGCCATTGAAGCAGCAAAGCATGAATTACAAAGTCGTGATTTGTCACCTGAAAGGGTGGTAGAACTGGAGGCAATAACTGAAGAAAGTAAAAAAGAAAAGGAGGCGAAGGAAAGTAAGCCTTTACCATGGGTTGTAAGAATTTTTATGTTAATTTTTGCAATAGGAATTCCTAAAATGTTTCTGTCAGAATATTATAAGAACCGCGGTTATACGAAGAAAGCGGAGGAATGTTGGACTTGGATGATCTATGGATTTATATTTTATTTTATTTTGGCCGTAATATCCTTATTCGTAAATCCTTAATGGAGAGCTAAACTGTAATCCGTATAAACGGTTTTCCCAATTTAGAATTAACAAAAAACTTATGACTTCGATTTTGAATTGGCTCAATTTACTGAAACAATAATAAAAAACCACCCTAAAGGGTAGTTTTTTATCAGTAAACTTGTTATTAAATTAGACTACCAATACCAACGACCGACGCAACCTGAAATTGTAACAGATCAGATCATTCAAATCAACGGAAGCTGAGGCGCCGCCGAATCGCTGTCATTTATTTTAAAAGTGATGTTTTTATCAAATAGATAAACGGATTTCCCGAATGATTGAGTGAGGAGTTTGGCATGAATACAACGAGGCTTTGCCCCTGTATTTTCCTGTTACTAATTCTTTGTATCAGCACCCTTTATGCCCAGAGCTACACTTACACCACAAATGCCGATTTTGATCAGGGCGCTTTAGTCGGTCTGGAACATGAAACGATCCCCGATCAGTTGCAGTTATCAAAAAAATCGACCACGCTGCCCTTTATCTGGGTACCCAATACCAACGAAGGTACCGTGTCCAAAGTGGATACCCGTACCGGCGACGAATTGGGGCGCTATCTGACCGGACCTTCCGGCGACCGCAGCCCCTCGCGTACTACTGTTGATATTCACGGCAATTGCTGGCTGGGCAACCGCACAACAGGAACAGTAGTTAAAATAGGCCTTTACGAAAGCGGACAATACATCGACCGTAACGGAAACGGGACCATTGAAACATCCAAAGATTTGGACGGCGACGGCAATATAACCGGCGTCGAAATGTTACCCTGGGGTGAAGACGAGTGCGTTTTATACGAAGTAATCGTGATACGGGGCAAAGAAGGCACTTACACGCCCGGCGAATATGACGGCGGCTACGCCAATGATTCTTGGAATCCGGGGCCGCGGGGCATCGCCATTGATTCCGATAATAATTTGTGGGCCGGTTGTTATGGCAGCGGCATGTATTATTACATCGATGGCGAATCGGGAAAGATTCTTAGAACCGTGGATGTCTCTTCAGTCAGCCACACCCCTTACGGCGCGGTTATCGACGGCAATGGCATCTTGTGGTCTTCCGGACAAAGCACTAACCATGTTTTAAGACTTAATCCCCAGGATGATACATTCGAAGCCATTGATTTGGGGCATTTTGTTTACGGACTGGGACTCGATCAGAATAATCATCTGTTTATTTCAGGGTGGGATCATTCCAAATTATCTCGTCTAAACGTTACCACCAGTCAAATTGAATGGACCGTGCAGGGCGACTACCAATCCCGGGGCGTTGCCGTAACGGATGACGGCGATGTGTGGGTGGCAAATTCCGGGCCGGGCACAGTCACGCGCTGGTCTAACGACGGGGATGTTAAAGAAAAATTTTCGGTCGGTAATACGCCGACGGGTGTTGCCGTTGATGCCGAGGGCAAAGTTTGGGTAGTTAATTCCGGCGATGAATATATTAAACGTATCGATCCTTCCGAAAATACTATTGATCTTTCAAAACGTATTATTGGCGGCAATCACTATGGATACAGTGATATGACCGGTATCGTAGCCCGCACCATCACCACCAAAACCGGTACCTGGACGGTAGTCTATGATTCCGGTCTGGAGAACACGGCCTGGGGACAAATTTCCTGGAATGCTTCCACACCGGACAGTACATCCATATCCGTTAAAGCACGCAGCTCATCGGATCAGCAAAACTGGTCCGATTGGGAATATGCCGTAAACAATAAACCATTACAGAAAATACCGTCCGCTCGTTATTTGCAAATCGAAACCACACTGCAGATTTTTGCCGGCGATATTTCGCCTGTGTTATACGATCTCACGGTCAGGTCACTGGATGCAATTGATTGTGATTATTTTTATCCCAATCCTTTCAATCCCGAAAATGAGACCGGTTATTTTAAACTTTGTAAAACGACGCCCGGTGAAATAAAAATCTATGATGCGTCAACGATGCTGCTCCGAACGCTTAAGATACCCGGCAATACCAACAGAATTCCCTGGGACGGCCGTGAAAAAAATAATGAAATTATTGCCAATGGCGTCTATTTTTTTCTGATCGAACAGGAAGGCGAGCGTGTGTCCGGTAAAATTGGCGCGATTCGTTAGAATCCTGATTTTGGGAGGATGCAGAATGCAAAAGAAGATATTTTCGATGATCTTTCTGATTACATTGTCTTACAACATTTCCGTAGCCGGGGAAAATGGCGGCGGCCAACCCGGGGCATTTTTAAGAAATCCCGTATGCGCCAGGGCAAATGGTATGGGCAGCGCCTTCACAGCCGCGGCCGTCGATGTCGATGCCGCCTGGTGGAATCCCGGCGGTCTGGGCTATGTAGAGCGTTTTCAGTTATCGGGCATGTATTCGATTATGACTCTTGATCGCCGGCATAATTTTGTTTCAGTGGCCCTGCCCCTGGAAAAGGGAAATACTTTAGGCTTTCACTGGCAGCAGTTTGGTGTAAGTGATATCGACGGCAGGGATGGATCGGGTAATCCCACCGCCCTTTTTGATGATGATGAAATGGCTCTGGGATTGAGCTATGCCTTTCGACTGGGAAACTGGTTATCAATCGGCGCGACGGGAAAATATTTGCAGCACCGCATTCATGAAGCAAAAGCCGAAGGCTATTGTGTAGATGCCGGTGCACTATTGAGCATTAAAAAAATTGTCCTGATTGGATTTACGGCGCAAAATATTGCCGGCCAATTAATATGGGATACGGAATCCGAGCTGGAAGAAAAACTGCCGCCTTATTACCGGGCCGGCGTCGCCATTAAACCGGCAGGGGCCCGGTTGATGCTCACATTTGACGCCGCATCATTTGATCCTGAGCAAAGCGAAGAATTTTTATTCTACGGAGGCGGCGAGTTTTGGATTATTGAAAACGTATTGGCAATACGCGCAGGTTCCGCCGACGGCTATATGACGGCGGGAGGGTCTGTGGGATTCAAAAGCGAATCGTTTACGTTTAGATTTGATTTTGCCTATTTGGATGATGTAATGGAAACGGACCCCACCCGGCAAATATCGTTTTTTATCGGGTTTTAAATATAAAAAGAGGTGAAACCATGAAATTATTTAAAAGAAAAAATAATACCGGGCATTCTTCATTAAATAAAGATGCATCCGAATATATATCAAAAGCTTTGGACATTATAAACAATTCAGTGAAAATTTACGATGGTTTGGTTCAAATTCAAGGTACTGGTTCGGAAGGCCATCTCAAGGAAGCTGTTAAAAACTTTGAACACGCACATTTGCTACATCCAGATAATGCACATTATCATTTTGCCTACGCGTCGTCATTGCTTCTTGCTGGACGTGGCGTTGATGCATTTGCAGAAATGAAAAAACTTAACGAGAGAGAGCCTGAATATGAGTTGGCACAAATTGCAGTTCGTGGTTGGGATCGTTGGCAACCTGTTTTTACTTTGCCTGCTCTGAGCGAAAACAAGAAAATACCCGATGTCATCGGTAGGACACTGCCTGTCGATGGCAGCGGTCTTTTCGCACTTAGAAAAGGCATACTTCCTGAATCGGCTTTAATTTTTCGAGGCAGTTCAACTTTCGATGACTTGGCTGCTTTGAAAAACGCTAAAATGGAAATGACGACAGTATTAAGTAAAATATCTGATCCTCAAGTTATTGGCATATATATCAGAGTTTATGATAACCCCCAAAGTCCCTGTACGGTTGAGGTGCTTTATACGCCTTTTCTACCTCGAGGAGAGAAAAACCGTACAATTTGGGAGTATTATGTAATTCAGAATGAGCTTACTTTTATTGTTATAGATAATAATGACACTATGATGTTTCAAAAATCATTAAAGTTTAATGATGCCATGATGGAAACGCATAAACGTTTAAAGAATATGTTTAAACAAATAGATGGTCGAGAAATGTCTCAGGAACAGATCATAAAAGCAATGCGGAGACATCAGAGTATTGTTCCAATTGATTTTAAATTTTAATTACAAAGATTCATGGGAGGCCAAAATGTATAAAAAGTTATTAATATTTATTACAATTTATTTTTTCTTGGGTTGTGCATCTCAATCATCCTTGTATGAAAAAGCCTATGAAAAAATGACTGTAGAGGCATTTGAGGAATTTTTAAAGAAATATCCGGAAGGTAAATATGCAGAGGCGGCTCAAGAAAGAATAGAAGAATTGGAATACGAGAAAGCAGAAAAGACAAACACGATTAAGGCATATAAAGATTTTTTAGATAAATATCCAAAAAGTAAATTTGATAAATCTGCAAGGACGAATATAGAAAAGCTTGAATATAATAATATAAAAGATTTAGGTGAGGTTGATCTGTTTAAGGAGTTTATAAAGAAATATCCTAAAAGCTCGTTTACCAAGAAAGCTAAACTTGAATTAGCTAGACTTGAATATAATCAAATAAAAAAATCGGGTAATATTGAATTATATAAAGAATTTATAGAAAAACATCCTAAGAGTTATTTTGCTGATGATGCAAGAAAGAAAATAGCTGAAATTGAATATAGTAAAATAAAAAACCTAGATAAAATTGAGCTATACAAAGAATTCATAGAAAA
>CAYXRA010000227.1:0-6459 GCA_964467525.1 uncultured Calditrichaceae bacterium | reverse complement strand
TTTTATCTTCCTGTACGTCGCGCAGGATGTTGGTCAGTTGCATGGCAATACCCAGTTTTTCCGCATATTTCAGAGTTTCCTGGGATTCGAAGCCGATGATGTAAGACATCATCAGTCCAACCGTACCGGCCACGCGGTAAGCGAACAGATAAAGATCGTCGTAGGTTTCATAGCGATTGCGCTGCAGGTCCATTTTTACGCCTTCAAGCAGATCGAGCGGATAATCGATGGGAATCCGGTGCTTGCGGGCAACGTCTATGAATGGTTTCAGGATCGGGTGTTCCGATTCTCCGCGTTCATAACCGATTTTCAGTTCTTTTGCAACATAATCAACTTCTTCAACCAGCAATTCAGCCGGCCGGTTGCGCGGATTATCAACAATATTATCGGCATAACGGCAGAAACTATAAAGGGCATAGGTATCCCAGCGTTTTTCTTTAGGCAGCATCGCCGAAGAAAGGTAAAAACTTTTCGAATAATGTGCGGTTTGCGCACGTGCATAATTGTAAGCGGCTTTCATTGACTTGTCTTCAAAACGTTTCATGATTTTTTTCTTTCATTTATTTTCACTTAAAAAAATCAGGGAAAAAAAACTTGAAGATTCATCCGATAATCTAAACAAATAATTCCCTGAAATACAGTAATATTTGAAAAAAAGGGCAGATATAAATCTGCCCGTTAATTTATTTGATTAAAGTCATTCTTCTGGTTTCCTTAAAACTGCCGGCTTCAAGGATGTAGAAGTAGATACCCGTACTGAGATCAGCCGCATTAAAATTGACCTGATGGACACCGGCTTCATATCTTCCGGCTGCGATATCACTGACTAACTGACCGGCGATATTGTAAATCTTCAGACTTACTTCTTCCGCCCTGGGCAGGGCAAAGGAAATCGTCGTTGAAGGATTGAACGGATTGGGATAATTCTGATTCAACTCGAATTGACCGATGACAGCGTCAAAACCGTCGTATCCGATTGAAGTCACCGAGCTGAATTCAACAACCTGGCCTTCCGTTGTGGCGGCATACAGACCGAATGTCTGTCCGTTCTGATTGCCGTCATCGGCGTTCAGGAAACCGGAAGCAAAAACCACGGCCGTACTGCCGCCGAGACCGTTAAGGTCAACGTCATAGGAAGCAACCACATCGCCTTCTCTGTAGACTGCGTTACCGGAAGCGTTACCGCTGCCGGCAGCCACGTCAATCGTGTAGCGGTCTTCGGGAACGATGATGTGCCGGGTGATGTCAGCATAAGCTGCGCCCCGGGCCAGCGTAGCAACATCACGGGCAATGATGTCAACTGCCGGAGCATCGGTGGAACCGTGCACGATGAGCAGTGCCACTTCATTTTCCTCAGGTTCAGCCATCTGAACACCATCTTTAATGAATAGCGTGAAACCAATGTCGCGCCCTTCAGGATTACTGATGAACTGTGCCGGATCGAGCACGCCATTGGCGACGACCAGATAACTGTCAGCGGCCAGCAGACGCAGCGGGAATGATTTGATCACATCGTTTGCACTGCTGCTGGTACCCGGAGCAACACCGATCTCAATCGGCTGATTGGCCGGCAATTCGATATAGCCGGTGGCCGTTCTGAATCCGAAGTCATCGATGGCTAAATCCGCGCCAAGATAAATATCAACTGAAGCGGCAGCCGGATCGGCGGCATTGTGAATGATCTGAACCTTTGCGGTTGTTATCTCGCCGAAGGCCAGGGTTTGACCATCAGGCAAAGCTGCATAAAGAGCAAAGCCTTCGCCATTCTGATTTTGAGCAGGCATAACAAAGCCTGATGCGAAGACGACCGCTGCGCCGCCCTGCAGCGAACCCAGGGCGCCGTCATAGGTGAACAGAACCAGCGAACTATCCTGAGCAGGACTCATATCAATTATATAAGATTCGGGATTGACGGAAATGTAGTCAGTGAAGCCTCCGTACATCAATCCATTCACCAGTTCGGCAACGTGACGGGCGCGTACATCAACCGCCGGTGCGTCAGTTACACCGTGAAAAACGGTGAAGTCGACATTGCTGCTGTCCATAGCCATTTCTCTGGCCATGACTTTCACATAGATATCAAAAGCCGTGTTCTTGCCATCAGGATTCGGTAAAAATTCCTGCGGACTCAGCACGCCATTGGCAACCGCGACGTATTTTTCAGCCGCCTTCAGGTTGAAGTTAAAAGTGGCAATGGCCTGTCCGGATGAGGTGCTGTTCATCGGCGCCACGCCGATAACGATGTCCTCGTTGGCCGGAGCATCGATGAAGGGCGTCGCTGTACGAAATTCAAAATCATCTAGCAGTAAGCCATCGTTTAAATAGATGTCAACCATTTTAGCAGCCGGATCTGCGGCATTATGAATGACCTGCAGACGGGCTGTTGTTATGGGCATAAACTCAACGACGTCGCCATTGGGCAGGGCAGCGAAAATGCCGAATGCTGCCTGACCTTCAGTCGGCGCCAGAAATCCGGAAGCGAATACCGCAGCGGCACCGCCGGCAAGACCAGACAGGTCGGCCTCAAAAGTACCGACAATCGTCTCATTATCATCGCCGGGGGTTACGTCGAGCAGATACTTCGCAGGCGGTACGGCGATATAATCGGTCATAGCACTGTAGGGCGCATTGTCCACCAGTGTAGCCACATCGCGGGCAATCACATCAACCGTCGGGGCGTCGGTGGCGCCGTGCAGGACGAAAAATTCGACCATGTAAGCGTCCATAGCCATTTCACGGGTCATCTCTTTTACAAAGATGGTAAAGGCAATGTCTTTGCCATCGGGATTTGCCGTAAAATCATCAGGATTCAGCACGCCATTGGCGATAGCGGCATATTTTTCTTCGGCTTTAAGATTTAAAAAGAAATCAGCGATGGCCTCAGCAGAGGAGGAACTATTCATTGGGGCCACGCTGATTTTTATTTCCTGATTTGCAGGCGCATCTATATAAGGAGTGGCCTTGCGAAATTCAAAATTATCCAGCAGCAAACCATCATTTAAATAAATGTCTACCATTTTCGCTGCGGGATCGGCTGCGTTGTGGATGACCTGTAAACGGGCAGTCGTTTTAGCCGGAAATTCAACCACGTCACCATTAGGTAAAGCTGCAAATATACCAAAAGCGGCCTGACCTTCAGCCGGAGCAAGGAAGCCGGAGGCAAAGACAACCGCAGCCCCTCCGCCAAGCGAAGAAAGGTCTGCTTCAAAGGTGCCAACAATCGTTTCATTATCTTCTCCCGGAGTTACGTCCAACAAATACTTTGCGGCGGGTACCGAGACATAATCCGTGAAATCCGTGTAAGCCGCGTTGTCAACAATCGTGGCAACATCACGGGCGATTACGTCTACGGTCGGTGCATCTGTCGAACCGTGAAATACGACAAAATCAACATTATTGGAATCCATTCCTGCTTCCAGAACACCGCCACGCGTGTAAATATCAAAAGCAATTGATTTTCCATCCGGATTGGCGGTAAAATCATCCGGATTCAAAACACCATTAGCAACCGCTACATAAGTTTCACCGCCGGCCAGGGTAAAATTGAATTTGGCAATGGATTCGGACGAAGATGCACTGGTTGAAGGTGCTATATCGATTGTAATCTCTTCATCTGCCGGAGCATCGATGAAAGAGGTCGCCTTGCGGAATTCGAAATCGTCAATTAATATCGATCCGTTAAGATATACATCGACTACTGACGCGCCCGGATCAGCAGCATTGTGAATCACCTGCAATCTTGCCGTGCTTTGAGCGCTTAATGAAAAAGTAAAAATTGTAATCAACAAAAAAGTCATCACAATAAATTTAAAACGTTCCATGATAAATCCTCCAAAATTGAATTTTTAAATACAAAATTAAAACAAAAAAACAGTCAGTTCCGTGTCATAAAAAAATTTCTGCCATAATGCGTCCTCCTTTTTAATGAGCGTTATAAGCGTTACGTCTGGGACAATTATACGGTAGATTTTTGCCTTTGTCAAGGGTTTTATGAAAAAAATACGCTCAAAACGCTCATAAAAATAATATTGAATCAATTAAATATCTAAAAAAATTATGTTTATGGATTGTAAAATTTTTTTGAAAAATCAGTGTATTACGGGGCTTTTTATGGTTAAAAGTTCTGAAGCTGTGCATTTACAATAAAGCTTAAAACGCTCAGGTGCATATTTTGTGTTTTCGGAACCACATTGCGGAAGTATTTTTATATTACGCTTTTCCCTGCGATATTAATACAGGATATTTGAAATCATAAAAAAGGGTGACGGGCGAATATCGGTTGGCTGCATTGGCAGTGATCTGAGATAATCCTGATGCAGGCTATTTAAACTGAGCAGTCAGGCACAGCAGTTTAGGGACCGGAAATCGGTTGTGCATAGTTATTTTATCCGGTAAACCAGAAAAGTGGTTGCATCAATGATTAATAAGAGGTTGTTGATTAGTTAATCAAGGTGTTTTTTATAATGATCCAGTGCCCGTTCTCTGGCAAAGCGATGTTCGATGATCGGAGCAGGGTAGTCCGGTTTATCCAGCTCCGGGATCCATTTTTTGATGTATTTTAAATCGGGATCGAATTTTTTTTGCTGGGTTTCGGGATTGAAAACACGAAAATAGGGCGCCGCATCGCAGCCGCAGCCGGCGGCCCATTGCCAGTTACCGTTATTGGATGATAATTCATAGTCCAGCAATTTTTCGGCAAAATAGCGCTCGCCGCGTCTCCAGTCGATCAGCAGGTGTTTGGTCAAAAAACTCGCGCTAATCATCCTGACACGATTGTGCATATAGCCGCTTTCATTGAGCTGACGCATACCGGCATCCACGATCGGATATCCGGTTTGCCCGTTTTTCCAGCGCTCAAAATCTCTGTCGTCATCCCGCCAGGGAATGGCGGCATATTTTTCTCTGAACGGTTTATCGACAACATGGGGATGCTGCCACAAAATCATCATAAAAAATTCCCGCCAGACCAGTTCGCCGAGAAATACTTCGTTCCATTCCAGTGCCCGCTTCACAAGATGACGAATGCTTATTGTTCCGAAACGCAGGTGCAGACCCAGGCGTGTTGTGCCGTCGAGATAAGGATAATTGCGGGTTTTATGGTAATTTTTTATGATGGTACGATCCATATCTTTGGACGGAAAAGATTGATCGCTTTTTGAAAATCCGATGTCCGCAAGCGCGGGGAAATACAGTGCTTTGATATTTGCCAGATTATTCAAGTGTTTTTCAGATGGTTTCGCTTCCAGATTTTTGAGCGAAACAGCATCCTGCCAGCTTTTTCGGTAAGGCGAATAAACCGTATAGGGCTGATCTTTTTGTGTTAATATTTCATTTTTTTCAAAAATAACCTGATCTTTATAAGTGTGGAACGGGATATCTTTTTTTTGAAGCAAATCGCTGATAAGATCGTCGCGATTCCGGGCGTAGGGTTCATAGTCGTGATTTGTATAAACGGCGTTGATTTTAAGTGTTTCGATTAATTGCTGCCAAAGCGCGGACACTTCGCCGTGCAGGATAAGCAGATCGGAATGATGCTTTTTTAGTTCCTGCTTTAGTTCAGCAAGCCGGCCGTGGATAAAATTAACCCGTGCATCGGTGTCATCCGTTAATTCATCAAGAATTTCGGTATCAAAGATAAATACAGCCAGCACCGGCAAATCATTCTGCAGGGCGTGATACAGTGCGGTGTTGTCCTCAATCCGCAGATCGCGCCGGAACCAGAATATATTGAATTGCCGATCCTGTTTTTGATTTTGAAGTGATTTTAAAGATTGTGTAAAGCGTTGCATTTTTTATCCTGTTATTTATGAAAATTGTTGGCGGATAATTTTTGCACGAAAATTGAAAATCTGATTGAGTTGCGGTTTAACAAAGAGCGTATTGATCAAAGGCGTTAAAAAAGCGCCCGGCACGCGGTATTCCACGTTGTCGATAATCACCGTTCCGCCGTCCTTTTCTTCAAAACGATGGGTATGCACCCATTTGCTATACGGTCCTTTCAACTGGGTATCGGTAAATGATTCCGGCGGCTGCCAGGTGCTGATTTCCGATCGCCACTGCATCGGGATGCCAAAAAGGTTGATTTTGTAATCGATCAGTGTGCCCTGTTTCATGGCAATGGGCAGGGGGGTAACGATTTGAAATTTCAGCCATTTCGGTGTCAGCACTTCCAGATTTTCAGCTTTACTGAAAAAATCGAATACCTTATCCGGCGGCTGTTTTACGAAAGTTTCCCGGTAAAGCGTATAGTTTTTCATCTGTTTAAAACCCCCACCCCTGCGTCACGCCTTGGCGGGGAGTGGGAGAAGAGCCCTCTCCCCAACCCCTCCCCCGATTCATCGGGGGAGGGGCGAAGGGGTGGGGGGTATTTAATCATCCCTTTGTCCGTTTGCAAAATCATGGAGGTTTCATTTTAATTAATGCCTTTCTTTTGTGAATAAAATGACCCCCTTAAGCGCA
>CAYXRA010000226.1:0-6489 GCA_964467525.1 uncultured Calditrichaceae bacterium | reverse complement strand
GAGGGGATGGGGAGGGGGGGGTAACCTTTATCCCCCTTTGAAGGGGGACTTAGGGGGATGTTCCACACGCTTACGGATAGGTCGGAGACATTAAACAGATGAAACTAAGATTCGCATACTTTGAATTAAGGTGAAGCGGAATCTGATTTACATAATAAAAATCCCAAAAACCGCTATCCCAATAATTCATTAAGCTAAGAATAGTCAGAAAAATATCTTGGATACAAATCTCAATACCTGCGCCCGGTCATCATTATATTTTTATTGTTCCGGGCTTTTTTATAAATTTCGGCCATGACACAGAAAAAAAATCAAAACCGCATTCAGATACTGCCTGAAAATCTGAGCAATAAAATTGCCGCCGGGGAGGTCGTCGAACGCCCGGCCTCCGTGGTGAAGGAACTGGTGGAAAATGCCATCGACGCCAAAGCGCGGCAGATCGGCATTTACATTCAGCAGGGCGGACGTAAATTAATCCAGGTTGTCGATGACGGCGTTGGTATGACTGCCGAAGATTTACAACTGGCCTTTGAACGGCATGCCACCAGTAAAATTCATTCCGAGAAAGATTTATCCAATATCAGTACCCTCGGTTTCCGGGGCGAGGCTCTGCCCAGTATTGCCTCCGTGTCTTTGATAGAAGCAAAGTCGCGCCGGAAAAAAGAACAGATGGCCAATATTTACATTTTGAACGGCGGCAGAGACGGACAACTGCGCAAAACCGCATCCAATCCCGGTACGAGCATTTCCGTGAAGAATTTATTTTTCAACACCCCGGCGCGCAGACAATTTCTCAGATCGGACTCCAGTGAAAATCAGCAAATCCTGCAGATATTGAAACGTTTTTTTCTGGCCTATCCGCAAATCGGTTTTGAATTGTGGATTGATGATAAAGAAGTTTTCAAACTGCGTGCCGGCGATCGCGAAGAACGGGTGCGGGAAATCTTCGGCGACAGCGTTTTTGAGGGCATGCTGCCCGTGGAAAGCAGTCTGGGCGGGATCAGTTTAAAGGGTTTCATCAGCAGGCCCGATGTGGTGCGCCGCTCGCGGATCAATCAGTTCCTGTTTCTGAACGGCCGTCCGATACAGGATAAATCACTGAATCATGCCATATTCCAGGGTTACGCCAATCTGTTAGCCTCCGGTGAGTTTCCCATCTACTGTCTGATGCTGGAAATGAATCCCTCGCTGGTCGATGTCAATGTGCATCCCACTAAAATGGAGGTGCGTTTTTCCAACGACCGCAGCCTCTACTATTTTTTTATTAATGCCGTGCAAAAAACGCTGAATGCCGAAAAAGTGATTCCCCGGTTCAGTAAGAGTCCCGACGGCAGCGCCATGCAGTCGACACTTTCCGAAGAAGATAAACCGACGTCGATCATCAATGAACTGAAAAGTAAAAAACAGCACATGGCCCGTTATTCCGGCGCCCAGTTGAGTTTAACCTATTTTGAAACCGATAAGAAATCGGATGACCCGCAGGGGGAAACTGCATCCGTTGCCCCGCAATCCGGGCCGCCTTCGATACCCTTTGAACCGGAAGGCGACGTAAATTTCTGGCAACTGCATAAACGTTACATTATTTCCGAGATAAAAAGCGGCATGGTAATCATCGATCAGCACGTGGCCCACGAACGGGTGCTGTACGAGCGCATCCTGCGTGTGCTGAACAGCGAAGGGCAATCGTACGGACAGAAACTGCTTTTCCCCCATAAAATGAAACTGAATTACGACGATTTCATGATCTTTAAGGATGTTTACGAGGTTCTGAATAAAATCGGTTTTGGAATAAAAGTATTCAGCGGAAATACGATTGTGATCGAAGCCATGCCCGCCGATGTGAAAGTGGGCCGCGAATCGCAGATCCTGCTCGATATTATCGATTATTACCGCAATATGCCGCTGAAAGATTTCAATCACGTGGAAAAAATTGCCGCCGCTTACGCCTGTAAAAATGCCATTAAATCCGGTGAAGTTTTGTCTCAGGTGCAAATGCACAATCTGATCGACCAGTTATTTGCCTGCGAAACACCGTTTTTCTGTCCCCACGGCCGGCCGGTTATCGTGACTATTGATCTCGATGAAATGGACCGCAAGTTTAAACGGATAACCTGATATGTCCGGTCTGGTAGTAGTCATCGCCGGTCCGACGGCGGTAGGGAAAACCCGTTTATCCGAATATCTCGCCGAACATCTGCCTTTGGAAATCATATCCGCCGATTCCCGGCAAATCTACCGCCATCTGGATATCGGCACGGCCAAAGCAGACAGCAATTTCCGCAACAGTGTGCCGCACCATTTTGTTGATATTTGCGCACCGGGCGACTACTTCAGCGCCGGGCGCTTTTCGGCCGAGGCGCGCCGGCGCGTGGCCGAAATTTTTGACAGGAACAGGCAGCCGCTGGTGGTCGGCGGTTCGGGATTTTATATTTCGGCTCTGATCGACGGCATTTTTGAAATCGAAGCCCGCGATCCGCAGGTGCGTGAAAACCTGGAGCAGCGCCTGCACAGCGAGGGGCTGGCCGCCCTTTACCGGGAGCTCGTGGAAACCGATACGCAGTATGCCGCAAAAATCAACGCCAACGATAAGCAACGCATTTTACGTGCCCTGGAAGTGAAGTATATCACCGGACGCCCCTTTTCATTCTGGCACGAAAAAAAAACGCAGCCCGCTGACTTCCAGTCGCTGATGATCGGTTTGACGATGGATCGCCGCCAACTGTACCGGCGAATCAATGAGCGGGTGGATGCGATGCTGGATCAGGGATTGATTGAAGAAGTCAAAAAACTGAAAGCGATGGGCTACGATCCGCAAATCAATGCTCTAAATACCGTCGGTTACAAAGAAATCTTTGCCTTTTTGAATGGTGCAATTGATTATGACACGATGGTTGAACTGATCAAACGTAATTCCCGCCGCTATGCCAAGCGTCAGCTTACCTGGTTCCGGCGCGACGAGCGCATGGAATGGCACGAAATCAGCGGAGAGAATGACCTGCGCGTTTTAGCCGGACAGCTTGCCGAAAGAATAAAAAAGGCCGGCGAATAGAACACCGGCCTTTTTAGATCAGACTCATTGATTTTTTACTAACGTCAAAATTACCATTTCAACAATCCAATATTCCATAATTTCATCAATCCAATCTTAATTACTCCTGTTCGCCTTCTTTCTTACCGAAATTTTTATCAAGCGGAATAAAAAACAGCACCAGGAAACTGGGAATCGTCGCGATAACCACCCAGACGAAGAAATGCTGATAGCCGATCAATTCCTGCAGCCAGCCGCTCATCATACCGGGGATCATCATACCCAGGGCCATGAAAGCCGTTGTTATGGCAAAATGGGCCGTTTTATGCTCGCCCTGTGAAGCATAAATCATGTACAGCATATAGGCCGTGAAACCGAAACCATAGCCGAATTGCTCGATAGCCACAGCGCTGTAAACATAAACCATACTATCGGGCAGCGCATAGGACAGATAAATATAAACGATATTAGGCAAATTCATGGCAATCGCCATCGGCCAGAGCCAGAATTTGAGTCCGTGCCGCGCGGCAACAAATCCGCCGAGAATCCCGCCCACGGTCAGCATACCCAGTCCAACCGTACCGTAGATCAATCCAAATTCTCCGGTGGTTAAAGCCAGTCCGCCTGCTTCCTGGGTATCGATCAGAAAGGCCGGGGCCAGTTTCACAATCTGCGACTCGGCCAGACGGTAGAGCAGGAGGAAGAGCAAAATTGCGGTAATCCGTTTCTTTTTGAAAAAGAGCACGAACGTATCGATAAATTCTTTAAAAAACTGACCGGACTTCTCCTGTAGCGTCGAGCGGTCTTCCGCCGGATAGGGCAGAATAAAACGGTGGTATACAAAGAAAATCATAAACATGCCGGTCAGGGTAAAAAATGTGATTGACCAGGCCAGAGGAATATTACCGGAAGTCGCCTTGAATTCAGCCGAAGCTTCCGATTTCAAATTATAATCAAGCTGGATGAGTGCGATTGCCGGCTCGTTCCAGTTTGATTCATTGAAAAGCAGTCGCGATCCCAATCCCGGCTCATCCAAAAGCAGAATGCTTTTATCCCCTTCATCCCTGCCGAAGTGCATCACGATTTTTTCGTCAGCCCCGGGTTTTTTGGATAGATAAAAATACACCATTCCCACGTTACCGGTCATATCTGTTTTGCTTACAATTTTTTCCTGCCCGAAAGACTCCTGAATCCAGGTTTCAAAGGGCCTGGCGATGATTCGTCCCCACCAGCCGACTTCTTCTTCGGGAACGCCGCCCACCTTTTGTCTGATTTCCATACTTTCCAGATGTCCGTGTTCCATATTATAATTGCGTACGAATTGCTTGATGGAATCGACGGCGCTTTTTTCTCTGGAGACGATCTGAATGTTCAATTCTTCCGGCGTACTGAGAATGCGCAAATCACCGGATTGTGCCTCGATATTGAGTGAATCGGGGTGAACCACCCTTTCCTCGGCCTGCGTCAGCCGGGAATTAACCTGCAGAGCATAAGTTTCCAGTCCGCTGCTGCTTTCCAGGAATCCGGCTAACAGCATGAGCAGCCCCTGACCGGTAATCATCGCGAAGCGGTAAAAAGTACTGCGTACGCCCACGAAAAAGGCCTGCTGATGCTGATTCATACCCAGCATATAAAACCCATCGGCGGCGATATCGTGGGTTGCGGAACTGAAGGCCAGCAGCCAGAAAAATGCCAGGGTAAATTTAAAAAATCCGGGCAGGGGAATGGTTAGGGCAACGCCGCCAAGACCGGCTCCCACAATGAGCTGCATGACAATAATCCATAACCGCTTGGTCTTAAAAATGTCAACGATTGGACTCCAAAGCGGTTTGATCACCCAGGGCAGATAAAGCCAGGAAGTATAGAGCGCGATTTCGGTATTGGATATCCCCATCCGTTTATAAAGCACAACCGATACGGTCATCACGATGATATAGGGAATGCCTTCTGCGTAGTACAGAGTAGGTACCCAAAACCAGGGGGAGCGTTTCTCTTTTTTCATTTGAACTCCGGTATTCGGTTTAGAAGCTTGTCGCTATTAATCAATAGATTTTTTTTAATTCACTGCCGGGGTAGTAGTGGGCGACAATCTGTTCGGCTGAATAACCCTTAAGGGCCATCCCCAGGGCGCCGATCTGGCATAAGCCGGCGCCATGCCCCCATCCCGCGCCTTTTAAAATGAATTGCCCTTGAGGCGTTCCGTTTCCCGGTTTTGTTTCGATATAAAAGGCCGAGCTGTACAGAAATTGGCGGTGCAGCACCTGGCGAATCTGAAATTCGCTGGTTAAAAGCAGATCTTTTTCCTGATCCCGCGCATCGATAAATCGAATCCGAACGCGGTTCAGGCGACCGGAACCGCCACGGTTCAGCGCTTGCAGCTCCAGTATCGATTTTGCCTCAACAGATAAAAAATTACGCAGATTTTTGATCAGACCATCGCTTGTGATTTCTATTTCCCAGCGGAAGTATTGTCCTTCTTCATCAACGCCGCCCAAATATTTTTTAAGTTCATTTTCAGGGATCGTTTTACTGCTGCAAAAGGTATCGGGCACGCTGTCAACCCAATCGCGGAAATTTTGTTCATCGCTCAACGGCATTTTAAATTCGGACGGTGCCTTGTCGCTGTCCGGTTTAACCTGCATGTAGGGCAGGGGATCGCCATCCCAGATGGTGTCAAAAGATTCCATCATTCCGCCGCAGCTTTTGGAATAGCGGGCGTCGCAAATCTGACCGCCATAAATCAGCACGCGTCCATAGGTATTCAATGCCCCGTCCACCGCGTGCCGGGTCAGATAGTTGCTGCCCTGGTAGCGCTGACAGCAGTCATCGTTGCAGACATCCATGCCCAGATGACGATGTTTTTGCTCGATGTTGGCCAGCATCCAGGATCGGGCGGTTATGGTTTGGGATTCGATCAGTGCCGGCGGACAGGCTGCGCCCATCTCCGAGGTTGCCACGCACATGAAGTACTGTTCAATGGGCAGATCATTGATGACGATCAGGCAATGCTCATATTTTTTGATAACAACCATGCCGGGCAGGGTCACATCGATATATTTTTTCCAGTGAAACGAACGTCCGCTGATAACGTTTTTAAGTCGCAGTCCCGCCGAAGCATGCAGCGTTTTCGGTTCTATGATCGGATATATTTTAATTTCGCTTTCCGTAGTGAACTGCTCCGCTCCGAAGCGGACGTTTATTTTGTTTTTTTCCAGTTTAAAAAAGCATTCTGCTTTGGATGCGGGCCTAAAGATACGTCCCGCTGATTCCATTTGGTAATCGCTTTCAGCGGGCAGGGAAAGGTTGATCGATGTGTATTGATCTTCGGGCAAAATAATACCGACGCTGATGCGCGGCTCTTGCCCGGGAACTTTACCTGGTGTTAACATTTCAGTCCTTCACTTTGTCATCTGTTTAAAATCCCCACCCTGGCGCAAGCCACCTGCCACAGGCACCCCTTT
>CAYXRA010000225.1:0-6583 GCA_964467525.1 uncultured Calditrichaceae bacterium | reverse complement strand
TAATTATAAACTGAGTGTAAAATTCAGGGATGACTTTGGAGAACAAGTATTTAGTTTGAAAATATATAAATAGAAAAAATCACGAACGCATAACATGCGGTCATAAAACATTGGGGGATAGGTGGTTATTTAAGCCTCTGTTCTCGCATCAAAGTTCACTGTATCTTGATAGTGAAGTAGCACCGAACTCCCCATCGATTCATACTTCCAACCGTTGGCGGTAATACAAAAATGCAATTGAAACACAGATTTTATAACAAAAGTAAAAGTGAGCAAAACCGGATTCAGACTTTAATAGCTGTCTCTGCGTTGGGAATTGTATTCTTGTCAATAGTTGTTGCCTGGATAACCAAAGTTTACTTTTTAGGATTTCTCGCTATCCCAATAGTGCTAACCATAATTGCACCTTTCTTCGACACACCTTCCTTAAAAAAAAGCGGAAAATTAATCTATCACTCACCGCTCTTCCTATCTGAAAGACCCAAAAAAGAAGTCATCAAAATACACGGAGGAACCTTGTTTGATTATGTTTTTGTAATAAATAAAAAGATGAATGGTAAACAGCGGACAGATTTTATTATTCAGCAATATTTACAAGGACTTTTAAATCTTATGGAAGAATATAAAAATAAAACAAATGAAAACCTGACAATTCGCGGAACAAGTTACATCGTTAACGAAAGAACAGCGCAACGGATTGGTTTTAAGATTGTTGAAACCGATTTTATTCAAAGATTGATTTTATCATTTAATTATTTTAATATTCTAACAACATATTCAATTGCAAAAAATAAATTATCATTTCCGAAATTGAGTACTATAATAACGTTTGAGGCAAAGCTAAATGATCTTAGTGATCGGAAAGATTTTTTAAGGAACTTAAATAACAAATTAAAAAGTACTATTGCCGCCAATGTAAAAACGTAAAGCAGGACAAGATACTTAAAGTGAACGAATTAACTATGAATAGCAAATTGAAAATGAAGCGCCTTGAAACCCGCATTACGCCTATACTGAACCATTGGCGGTAATTAACCCACAAATCAATGATGAAACAAAAAATCATACTGCTTTTACCAATCCTAACATTATTGGCCGTTCCAGGCTGTAATCTGAAAGGTAAACAAAAATCAGCAACCCCAAATTTTATCCGCTATGTTAATCCGTTCATTGGAACGGATGGAACAGGACACACCTTTCCGGGGCCTTCTATGCCCTTTGGAATGGTTCAGCCCGGACCGGACAATACTGACCAGGGCTGGGACTACACAAGTGGTTATCAACTAAAAGATTCCACTATCATTGGGTTTTCCAATACGCGAGCAAGTGGGACCGGGATCAGTGAATTTGGAGATATACTGCTATTCCCTTTCACCGAAAGCAATACTGCTTTTAAAACTAAAAAGCTGCAGGAAGAAGCAGAACCAGGGTATTATCAGGTACAGTTAGAAAATGGCGTAAATGCAACACTTACAGCCACAGAAAGAGTAGGTTTCCACCGGTACAAATATCCTGATAAGGAAGGACATTTACTTGTAAACCTGCAACACGGCCTACGTTTTCTTACTGATTCTTTGGTGTTAGATAGTGAGGTGAAATTACACGATGATAAAAAAACAATTTCCGGTTTTTGTCATGCCAAAAACTGGGTAGAACGGAAGTATTTTTTTCATCTTGTTTTTGATCATCCCTATAATGAACTAAAACAACTACCTCGGTTGCCCAAAGAGAATGCACCTAAATACGTACTTTCTTTTCAATTACCCAATAGACAGTTGCAGGCTAAAGTGGCTCTTTCAACCGTAAGTGAAGAAGGCGCCCTTAAAAATATGCAAAAAGAATTGCCAGAGTGGGACTTTAAAAAAACGATGGAACATGCGCAGAGAACATGGAATGAATACCTCAGTAAAATCGAAATTGAAGCTAATGAAAAACAAAAACGTATTTTCTATACAGCTATCTATCACCTCTTTTTACAGCCCTCAAACATTGCCGATGTGGACGGCAAATACAGAGGCGCTGATGACAAAATTGCCGTGACGCCTAATGGAGAATATTATTCTACCCTTTCGCTATGGGATACTTACCGCGCAGCCCATCCGCTCTACACCATTTTGGTTCCTGAACGTGTAAATGGTTTTATAAATACCATGCTTGCCCACCATAAGGCACAAGGCTATTTACCTATATGGACGGCCTGGGGACAAGAAAATCATTGCATGATAGGAAATCACGCTATTCCTGTTATAGTGGATGCATATATGAAAGGTTTTGATGGATTCGATAAAAATGAAGCCCTGCAGGCCATGGTAGAAAGTACTACTGAAAACCACCCGAATTCCGATTGGGATTTATATAATCAGTTTGGTTACTATCCTTTTGATTATTTGGAAAACGAGGCCGTTTCCCGTACACTGGAAAGCGGATTTGATGATTATACCATTGCTTTAATGGCTAAATCAATGAATAAAACCGAAATAGCTGAGGCATACAAAAAACGAGCTGCTTATTATAAAAACCTATTTGATCCGGAAACCGGTCTGATGAGGGGAAAAGATTCCAAAGGAAAGTTTCGTGATCCATTCGATCCGCTAATTCCTACTTCTCCCATGAACAACCCGGGCGACTATACCGAGGCCAATGCATGGCAATATACCTGGACACCTTGTCAGTATGATGTAAAAGGTTACACAGAATTATTAGGTGGAAAGCAAGCTTTTACACAACAACTAAACACTTTCTTTGAAATTAGAGGAGAAGGAGACAACAAACACTTGGGACAAGAAGGGCTCATTGGTCAGTATGCTCATGGCAACGAACCCAGCCATCATATTGCTTATCTCTATGCCTATTCAAATAAACCCGAAAAAGGTTTGGAATTAATTAAAAAGATTTATCACCAGTTTTATAATGACACACCCAATGGAATAACAGGCAACGATGATTGTGGGCAAATGAGCGCCTGGTACATATTCTCTACCCTGGGGTTTTATCCTGTAAACCCGGCTAATGGTGAATTTGTACTTGGAATGCCACAAGTGAAATATGCAAAAGTCAGCGTCAATAAAAATAAATATTTAGAAATTTCGGCCGATAGCTTAACCAAAAGTACGTTGAGAGAGGTTCTTTACAACTCGGAAAAGATAGATGGAGTGACTATAGATTATCATACGATCATGAAAGGGGGTAACTTAATATTTAAATAACTACCGCCAACAATGTAAATACGATAATGATCCCTATCGGTCGCACGGCGCATATAGCTTACCGTTGGCCATAATGACATTGTCCCTTCAGCGTTTTTAAGCAAAATTACAGTTATGATTCAGGTAGTTTTTGGATATTTATTTTTAGCCTTTACGATTGCGGTTTTAACATTGCATTCCATTTCAAAATCTGATAAATTTTAAAGTTTGCTTCTAAACGATTCGAATGATTCAAAGGATTTGGAATAATGTTTATAAGGAAAAGTAAATTATTGATGTTTAGTTTTTTGGGTGGGATAGTTTTTTTCAATCAAATATTCCTCGTTCCGCTATACGCCGGCGGAGGGGGAGACAGCGGACACGGTAATGTTGTTGCCAGTGTCGGCATAGCCATCCTTGCAGCTACTATTGTCGGTTATATCAGTAATTTATTTAAACAACCCCTGCTGCTCGCCTATATTTTAGCCGGCGTTCTGATCGGCCCCCGAATTGGTTTTGGATTAGTGGAAAATATTAATGATATAGAAACCATCTCACATTTTGGCCTGATTTTGCTTCTTTTTTTAATCGGTCTTGAAATCGATATTAAAAAATTAAAAGAAGCCGGAAAGTCACTGATCATCAGCGGTCTTATGCAATTCCCAATAACAATTATTATCGGCATTGGGTTCTTTTTGCTATTGGGGTATTCATTTGGCGGCGGTAATTATGATCTGATATATCTTGCGGCGTGCTGCGGTTTGTCCAGTACCGCCATTGTGGTAAAACTTTTATACGGCAAATTTGAATTAGATACCCTTGCCGGCAGAATAACCCTGGGCATACTGGTATTTCAGGATATATGGGCAATCGTATTGCTTGGGATACAACCCAATTTATCTAATCCTGATGTCCTGCAAATCCTTTTATCATTTGGTAAAGGTTTTCTTCTAATACTTATCAGTATGCTGCTTAGCAAGTACATATTACCCCGCTTATTTAAAATTGTGGCAAAAATTCCCGAACTTATCCTTATCTCTTCTTTGGGGTGGTGTTTTTTTATTTGCGGCATAGCTGCATATTTCAATCTATCAATTGAAATGGGTGCATTAATAGCCGGCGTCGCAATATCAACATTTCCGTACAATCTTGATGTAATCGCAAAAGTAACCAATATACGGGATTTCTTTATAACACTTTTCTTCGTTTCACTTGGCATGCAGATTCCAAATCCACTGGACAATATTTCAGTATTGACAACAGCGGCGATCTGTTCATTGTTTTTAATAGGTTCGCGTTTTGTATCAATATTTCCCATATTATATATATTAAAAAATGGCATCAGAGTAAGTCTGTTACCTCCAGTTAATCTGTCACAAATCAGTGAATTTTCACTTGTTATCGCGACGCTTGGATTGGCCGCCGGTCACATATCGCAGGATACACTTTCTATTATAATATTTATCTTTGTATTAACATCCGTTTCTTCAACATATATGGTTAAATACAACAATCAGATCCAAAAAGGAATTGGCCTAGTCCTTAAAAAAATTGCTTTTAAAGATATTGAATCTAAGGTTGACGAAAAAGAAATATCCCTTAATAAGGATATCGCCTTACTTGGTTTCTACCGGACGGCAAGTTCTATGTTGTATGAAATCTTAAATTCCGAAAACAACGCCCATAGTTCACTTAAAGATAAAATAATTGTAATTGATTTTAATCCTGAAGTACATGAGTCCCTGCAGGCATTAGGCGTAAGCGTTAAATACGGCGATATCAGTCATCCCGATACACTTCTTCATTCTGGTTTACATGATATCAAAGTTGTTATTTCAACAATACCGGATACTATTCTTGTGGGGACAGACAATTTAACAATAATAAAACATATGAAAGAGATTTGCCCGAATGCTAAAATTATTGTGACCGCCGAGAGTTCTGAGCGTGCATTAAAAATGTATGCGGAAGGAGCAAGCTATGTGATTATACCCCGTTTAATAGCAGCCCGAAATATTATTCCAATTGTAGATATGATTTTACAAAAAAAAGAAAATGAATTCGTAATCCATAAAAACAAAGAAATTGAATTGATTAAAAACCGTTCTGAGATTATACGGTAGGAATGCATAATCCGGTTGGTACATCCCTGTAGCACCCGCCATTCATCCACATTTTCAGATTTCCTTCATATTGTTAATCTAAATACCTCTTCACTGTAAGGCTTCCGCATCTTTTTCGTCTACCTCTTTGCAATATAAAACGAATGTAACAAATAAGAATAAGGGGTATACAATGCATAAGATCGCAATCATCATTTTCGCAGATACCGATTCCATCGAAGCGATGGGCCGCGTGTCCAACGCCTTCATGCTGGCCGGTGAAGCCGCAGAAAACAACGATGACCTGAAAATCATCTTCGAAGGCGCCGGTACTAAATGGATCGGCGAGCTGGAAAAGGAAGATCATAAGCTACACCAATTATACAGCGGACTTAAAGATAAAATCACCGGCGTCTGCGCCTTCTGCGCCCAGGCTTTCGGCGTGAAAAGCCAGGTGAAAAAATCGGGCCTGGCGCTGCTGTCGGAATACAAACAGCATCCCAGTCTGCGCAGCCTACTGGTGGAAGGCTTTGAGGTGATTACCTTTTAATAGTATTTAGCGAAGGGAATCTGGTGGAATAAGCAGGGTGTTTTTTATGTTCCGGCTGAAATGGAAATAATCAAAAAGAGCTATAAAAATGAAACAAAATACTAAGCATGTTGTGATTATCGGCGGAGGCTTTGGCGGACTGAATGCCGCAGTGGCTTTACGTAACAAGCCCGTTCAGGTGACCCTGATCGACAAGCGAAATTTTCATCTGTTTCAGCCACTGCTGTACCAGGTGGCCAGCGGCGGGCTTAGCCCGGCGGATATTGCTCACCCGCTGCGCGCCATGTTCACAAAGAGCAAAAATATCCGCGTCGTGATGGGCAAAGTTACAGATATCGATCTGGAACAAAAACATGTTTTCGCCGCCGGCCACACTTTTGCTTACGACGAACTGATCATCGCGGCCGGGGCGCGTAACCACTATTTCGGTAATGACCACTGGGAGGAAGCGGCGCCGGGACTCAAATCGCTGGAAGACGCCACCGGTATCCGCAGCCGTATTCTGGAGGCCTTTGAAAAAGCGGAACTGGAAAACGACCCGGAAAAACAAAAAGCCTTGCTGACCTTTGCCATCATTGGCGGCGGTGCGACCGGTGTGGAAATGGCCGGCGCCATAGCCGAGATCGCCCGCCACACCCTGCGCTGTGATTTTAAAAACGTTAATCCGGCCATGGCCCGTATTGTGTTGATCGAAGGCAGCGAGCGTATCCTGCCCGTCTATCCGGAAAGGCTATCGGCCCGGGCCA
>CAYXRA010000224.1:0-6627 GCA_964467525.1 uncultured Calditrichaceae bacterium | reverse complement strand
CGGAGGCATATCCGGGTTTGATCCCGGTTAATTTAATATGTACTTTATCAGCCAAATGGGAGGCATAATCATGAAATCCTGTAAACCCGTTGCCGCGGCAGCGGCCATAATTACGGCAATCATTTTTGTAACGGTTGCGTTAAGTGTCGCAGAAAACCCGGAGGTCAAGATGCAGAATAACGATAAAACAGCCAAACAGGCTGCATTTCTCAAATCCCTCACCGGAAAATGGGAGGGCGCCTGCCGCACCTGGTTCCGGCCCGGTGAACTGGCCGACGAATCCAAAATCAGTGGTGAATTCCGGCTGCTGCTTAACGGACGCTTTCTGCGTCACACGTACAGCGGCACCATTCAGGATAAACCGCGCACTGGTGAAGAAACCATTGTCTTTAATTCCGTCAGAAATAAATATCAGATTGCCTGGATGGATGATTTCCACATGAATTACGGGATCATGTTTTCCGAAGGCGAGATGACGGACAACGGATTCAGCGTTTACGGGGAATATGCCGTGGCGGCGGATCAGCCGCGCTGGGGCTGGAGAACCGTGTACGCCCTGACCGGCAAAGATCAACTGACCATCACCGCTTATAATGTGTCGCCCGAAGGTCAGGAGGCCAAAGCGGTGGAGACAAAGTATGTCCGGAAGAAACCCTGATCCAGAAAGACAAAATTTTTTTCTGCAAGTTAAATATAATACTGAGGGTTGAACCATGACCGACCAAGGATCGAAACCGGTAGCGTTGTATATTATTCTGGCCCTGATACTCTTTCAGGGATTAAGCGGTATCATAGGCGGCATCGGCCTGATACTGGATCCCAGCGGCAAGTCGCTGCAGATTCCGCTGGAATGGCTGGAAAACTCACCCTTTTCAAATTACCTGATTCCGGGACTGATCCTGTTTTTTGTACTGGGCATTTTTCCGCTGTTTGTTTTCCGGGGACTGCTGAAAAAATGGAAGAACATCTGGCTGGGAGCGCTTTCCATTGCCATCATGCTCATCATCTGGATACTGGTGGAAATACTGATTATCAGCTATCAGGCTGAACCACCCCTGCAGCTGATTTACGGATCGGTCGGCATTTTACTGCTGATTTTCACACTGCTGCCGTCGGTAAAGAAATATTATACAGAATGATTCTGAAAATAAACCAGTTAGTATTAGACGCTCTAATTGTTTGCGCATTTTAATGATATATAAGTTTCAGCATATTGCTTTATAATATATATGTTGTGTTGTTGCAGTGAATTTACTCTATTATTTGTTTTTTTATATTTCATTGATATATTCCGGTAAACTGTTTTCTAAAATGGTTAGCAATAATGATTCAGGAAATTCTCTTAAAAAAATTTGAATCTCTCTCAAATCAGGAGAAAAAAGAAGTACTTGACTTTATTGATTTTTTGAAAAACAAAAAAAGTCGCTTTAAAAGGATACTTAAAAAATCTGTTAAAGCCATTGAAAATGAAGAATTCATCGGTATGTGGAAAGAGCGGCCTGAAATGGAGGATAGCACAGCATGGGTAAGAAACCTGCGAAAAAACGACTGGGTCGGCTAAATGAAAAACGCACTTCTTTTGGACACGGATATTCTCATAGATGCGGCAAGGGGAGATGATACTGCTGTAAAAAGATTGAAAATTGAAGAAAGCAAGTCAGACTTGTACATCAGTTCGATAATACAGATGGAATTAATCGTAGGTTGTAAGAATAAAAAAGAATCAGAGAGATTATAGGTTTATTAATGATCTTATTTTAACTGCTTATCCTTGATCGGATTAATGAATCAATTCAGCGGCAAAGTCAACTATTAAAATTATGCTAAAGAAATGGATAGACCGAAAATTTGATTTCGTTTTTCCTTCCGCAATTTATCCGGAGATTGAAAAAGCCGGAATCGGCCATGTTTGACCGGATTGCCCATCATCCCGGATTAAATCAGCCGATGCGGTTGTGCGACATGACCTGGTTCCGGGCCGGGCACGATCAGCATCATTTAATTAAAATCCGTAACTTGAGCAGAGATCAGATTATCTGACTACGCCGCAAATCCATTAAATAACGCGGAAGCAAAGGACTCGAATGCGAAAGCAGAACCAGGAAATCAAAGATAAAAAAATAATCGAAGATATACTGCGCAGTGCGCATATCTGCCGGCTTGCCATGGCTGATGGCGATGTCCCCTATCTGCTGCCTTTCAATTACGGCTACGAAAATAATCATATCTACATTCACTCGGCGCCGGATGGCAAAAAAATTGAACTTCTGCAAAAAAACAATACAGTCTGTTTTGAAATTGAACACGCGGCGGAACTGGTGAAAGGCGACAAAGCCTGTGCATGGACTACCAGATACCGTTCAGTAATCGGTTACGGCGAGGTGGAAATTATCACCGATGACACGCAGAAAAATAAGGGACTGGATATTATTATGGCTCAGCACGGCGCTTCCGGTTTGACGGACTATGAAAAAAGGCAGGTAGAGCGCATGGTTATCTTAAAACTGAAGATTTCGTCGTTGACCGGAAAACAATCGAGCAACTGGTGATAGATTTTCCGATACATTTTCACAGTTTCAAATTTTAGAAATAAACACATCAGGCGGGACTAATTTCAAAATTTTGGCCGTTACAGTTCCTGTAAAAACGGAGGTAAAAATGAATGCATCGAAGACCGTAACCTCTGTCTGCCTGTTTCTTTCGGTCTGGTTATTGGCCGTGCCCTGCGCTTTTGGCTGAGGCGTACCATCCGCGGGCGGTCCGCCCCCAAAATGTGCTGACGGACACGGACAGGACGCCTATTTACAGGATTCCGGACTTCAGATCGGACTTGGCGCGGGCATGTTCGGTTCCACGCTGCGCTTCGATAACGACCGCGAGGCGGATGTGGAAATGCGCACCGCTTCCCTTTCCGGCAGTTACAGTCTCAACGAAACCTTTACCCTGCGCGCCGGTCTGGGACTGATTCTCGACGGCGAATTGAATCCCGAAACCGGCGGCAAACAAAATGTAGAACCCGGCGGCCTGTTTATGGTCGGCATGGACTACCGGGCAGTTACCGGTGAAGGTTTTATCCCATTCATCGACTTATCCCTGTTCTTCGGCGCTTCCTTCAGCGAGACCGTTGATCCCGTTACAGATCAGTCAACCGATTACCTGGCCACAGATTTGCGCTTCGGAGCGCGCGGCAGCTGGAATGTTAACAATACGCTGTTCCCTTTCCTGGCCGTGCGTCTTTTCGGCGGCCCGGTGCGGTGGACAATGAATGGCGAAGATGTAGTCGGTTCGGACGTGCATCATTATCAGGCTGCACTCGGCGCCGCCGTGCAGATCAAAAGAATTGCTGTTTACGGCGAGTGGGCGCCCGTGGGCGAGCAGGGCCTGAGCGCCGGACTGAGCCTGACATTGTAATCAAGCGGCAGAAATTAATATCATCCCCGTCCCGCACACCTAATAAAACGGGGAAGATGATCAGTTGCGCTTTTTTTCTGCCCGATAATGCTTTCTATTTGCCATACTCGCCCAGTTTTTCAGGCGGAACCGGACTCGGTACCATATTTGTGATCGGCTTGATGGATTTCAGATAGGCAAACATTGCTTGCAAATCTTCTTCTTTGGCATTTTGTAAATTCTGCCAGGGCATCGGCGGCAGTATCGGGCGGCCCATGCCCATGTGCTTACCGGTGCGCATCGCTTCGGTAAAATGTTCATCCGTCCACAAACCGATACCGGTTTGTTCATCTGGCGTCAGATTTGCCGAAAACGAGATACCCCAGGGACCAACAGTTGCGGGATTGAAGAATTATGCATTGCCCGCTCTTCGGGAAGTAAAGGTGCGGAACCATAGCGGACGACCATGACATTTCAGCAAATCTAATATATCCTTTGTTCTGCATACATAAATTTCTTAAAATACCGGTTAAATATTGACCTAAGATTTTAAGCGAAATCTGATTATTGTTAATTAATTGAGGTGATAAATTTAAATATAAAGTTTAATCAATGTACTTCGGATAGAAACCAATAATACCATAATTAAACTGAACATGTACAATTTCAATTCGGGAGAAAAAATGGAACGCATAGTAAATCGGCAGGTAGCCCTTATTCGTCCCAAAATGCCATTTCTGGACTGGATTAACAAATTACCCGGACAAATCCTCATGTTACGCTTGAACAATTACGGGATGATTGTCCGGTATACCTTATACCGGACTTTGCCTCACCTGAAGAAGGATACAAATACATTGAAAAGCAATATTACAGGATATTTGAGATGGAACTATGGGCATGGCATACAGATGAATCGGATTGGCCGAAGAAAAGAAATTTACAAATATTCAGAAAATGGATCGATATAGAAATTCACTCCGAAATAATTGATTTGGATGATGATGAAGTTTTGTCAGAAGAACTATAATTTTAATCCGTTTAAAAATTTTGTCTGTAAGCCAAAATCGAGGTAACATCGCATTGGAAACAACCTTTTTTATTCTGTTTGCCGTGTGCCTTCTGTTACATAGCATCAGAACCGCTTATTCATTCCTGAAATATAAGAAACGCATCGATCCCAAAAGCAAAGCAGTCTTCAGCTTCATGATCGTGGTGATGTTCGGCTTGTGGATCAGCTGGTTTCAGATGTCTGAGCTGGATCCGGTTGAACTCAACATTCCGGAATCGCTGCAATATTTCGGTTTGTCGTTATTCATCGCCGGCTTGCTTTTATTTATCATTCCGCTGATTCATTTGAGAGGCCTTGAAAACATCGACCGGCTGATTACCGGCGGCATATTTTCCGTTATTCGCCATCCCATGTACCTTGGTATGATTTTTTGGCTTATCGGGTATCCATTATTTTTACAAGCGCAATGGACGCTCATTTCATCCGTTTTATGGATTGGCAACATTTTGATCTGGCAATATTACGAGGAAAATGAATTGCTGGAAATTTATCCGGAGTATGCGGCGTATAAACAAAAGACCTGGTTTTAGCTAATACGGGATATCTTGGAATAAAACAGTCGATTTAATCGCTAATATTCAAAGTTACAAAAGAAATGCGAACCGGAGAAGACCGCAGAACCGACTCGTTATCACCTGAAGATTTTAAATATTCGATTGAAACTGATTAAACTTCAACTATATTCATTGACCATAGTTTGGAGGCACTATGAAATTCAGCACAGCGTTAAGGCAACCCACAAGGCGTCAACTGGAACGTCTGGGATCGGCCGATATACTGGTTGGTATCCCCTGTTTTAACAATGACAGTACACTGGCCCATGTGGTTAAAACCATTGAGGATGGCCTGGCCCTGCACTACCCCAATTCACGCTGCGTGGTATTCGTCGCCGACGGCGGTTCGGTGGATGATTCGCGCGAAGCGGGCGCCGAAATGGACGCCAGTCCCTGGATTGAACGCATCATAACCATCTACCGGGGCATTCCCGGCAAGGGTTCAGCCGTGCGGGCAATCTTTGAAGCAGCGAACCTGCTGCAGGTAAAAGCCTGCCTGTTATTCGATTCCGATCTGCGCTCCATTACGCCGGACTGGGTTAAATGTATGACCGACGCCATTCTTAACGACGATGTCGATTTTGTAACCCCTTATTACGTGCGCTACAAATACGACGGCACCATTACCAATAACATTGTTTACAATCTCACGAGGTCGTTATACGGCTATCGCGTGCGTCAGCCCATCGGAGGCGATTTCGCTTTTTCGCTGCCCCTGATTCAGAAATATCTGCCCAAGGAGGATTGGGAAACGGATGTAGCCCGCTTTGGCATCGATATCTGGCTGACCACCACGGCGATGGCTTCCAAAGCCAAAATCGCCCAGGCCAATCTGGGCGTCAAAATTCACGACGTGAAAGATCCCGCTGAAGCGCTGGGACCGATGTTCCGTCAGGTTGTAACCACCCTGCTGGAACTGATGGAGCAAAATGAAAAGGTCTGGAAAAATGTAAAAGGCAGTAAAGCCGTACCCATCGTCGGTCCGCATCTGAATATCCAACCCCAATCCTTTGAGATCAACGTACAAAAACTGATCGATGATTTCCGTACCGGATACGGAAACTGGAGGGAAATCTGGCAGAAAATCATCGCTGAAGACAGTTGGGCAGTGATCGAAAAATTGTATCATTCGAAAGGCAGAGATTTTTTAATAGACACTGAAGTCTGGGCAAAGATCCTCTACGATCTGGCCGCCGCTTTTCATCACTGGAAAGGCAACCGCGCCCTGCTGGTCAGCCTGATGACGCCGCTCTATTTTGCCCGCGTCGCTTCTTTTGTCAACTGGACCATCGATATGAGCAATGAGGAAGCGGAGGCGGTAGTGGAAGAACAGGCCAAAATTTTTGAAAATATGAAAGGCTATTTAATCCGCCGATGGGATGATAAAACAAATTTTTACGAAGATATATAATTTTGGGTCTATGTCGTTTTGTGTGGGTAAACCCGGGAGCGAGTTCCGAATGCTGTGGTTGGCGGGGTAATGGGTTTGTCTATTCGATGTTTCTCTGTTTCGATACCGATTCCGATAGCGACACCGACCCCGATCAGGATGAGATTCTTCATATAATATTGGTTCCTTAAAGGGCTCGCGGATGAATGCAGTATTTATGA
>CAYXRA010000223.1:0-6664 GCA_964467525.1 uncultured Calditrichaceae bacterium | reverse complement strand
GCTTGTGGAAAAGGGATTTATGGAGTATCGGGCGTATTGAAGAAGCCTCACCCCTGTCCCCTCTCCATCACGCGGGGCGTGACAGAGAGGGGGAAAGAAGTGAACTGCTATGAATACAAAACAACTGGCAAAAATAATAGCAAGAAATTTAAGACGGAATCAAACGAGCACAGAGAAAGTATTTTGGGAAGCTGTCCGCGACAGAAGATTTTATGGGAAAAAGTTCAGACGCCAACATTCTGTTTTTTATGAATACCATGGACAAGAGAAATTCTTCATCGCTGATTTTTATTGTTCCGAATTGAATTTAATTGCAGAGATTGATGGCGGTATCCATGAGCAGCAACAGGACTATGATACAATCAGAAACCAGATAATGCAAACTCAAAAAAACTTAAGAATTACGCGCTTAACGAATCAGGAAGTTCAATCAAACTTTAATGATTTTTTAAGAAACCTAAAAAAGTTGATTTAGATTTTCTCTTGCACCCCTCTCTGTCACGCTTTGGCGTGATGGAGAGGGGCCGGGAGTGAGGTTTTTTCATCAACTGTAAACCAAAACCGGAGTACCCATGAAATCAAACATAAAAAATGAAATTATCCGCCTGGCGAAATCTTATGAACCGGACGCGGCGCAATTTCTGCGGGAAATTATCGCCATTCCTTCGATGAGCGGAAAGGAAGGTCCCGTTGTTGAGCGCATCAAACAGGAAATGCATAAAGTTGGATTTGAAGAAGTGATGATTGACGGTCTGGGGAATGTAATCGGCAGGATCGGTTCCGGTCCGAAAGTCATTGCCTTTGACGCCCATGTGGATACGGTGGATGTCGGTAATCCCGATTTGTGGCAGTATGATCCTTTCAAGGGTAAACTAAAAGACGGCATCATTTACGGACGCGGCGCGTCGGATATGAAGGGCGGTATGGCAGCCATGGCCTATGCCGGGAAAATAATGCTGGAACTTGGTATTCCGGATGAACTGACCGTTTACATGGTGGGCAGCGTCCAGGAAGAAGACTGCGAAGGATTATGCTGGCGCTATATCATTAATGAAGATAAAATTAAACCGGAACTTGTAATCATTACCGAACCCACCAATCTGAATATTTACCGCGGTCATCGCGGGCGGATGGAAATGGAAGTCTCGACAACCGGCATATCCTGCCACGGCTCTGCCCCGGAACGCGGGGAAAATGCGATCTATAAAATGGCCCCGATTATCAGTGAAATTGAAAACCTTAATGAAAGTCTGCACGTTGACGAATTTCTGGGAAAGGGAACCATTGCTATTTCACATATCCGTTCCACGTCGCCATCCCTGTGCGCGGTGGCCGATTCCGCCACCATTCATCTGGATCGCCGCTTAACCGGCGGCGAAACGGAACGATCGGCTATCAAAGAAATTGTCGATTTGCCATCATTTACGAAACAAAAGGCTCAGATAAAAGTGCTTGACTACGATACGCCTGCTTACACCGGCCTGCGTTACCCGATGAAAAAATACTATCCCACCTGGCAACTGGCCGCCGATCATCCGGCAGTGATAAACGCAGCCGGGGTTTACAGCGATTTGTTTGATAAAAAACCGCAGATTGGCAAATGGGTATTTTCTACCAACGGCGTGGCCACCGCCGGTATGTACGATATTCCGACCATCGGTTTTGGTCCGGCTAATGAAATCTATGCCCATAGTCCCGATGACCAGTGTCCCGTGGACCATCTGAGTCAGGCGATGATGTTCTACAGCGCACTGATGCAGTCATTGGTTTAAAATAATAAATCTCTAAATTATAAATAGAATAAGATGATGCATTGAAAACAGTAATTCTGAACAGGAAAGGATCGACATGAATCTCAAAGGCCGCGATTTTATATCAACACAGGACTGGAAAAAAGAAGAAATAGAATTTGTTCTTAAAAAAGCTGCTGATCTGAAACATAAATTTAAAAACGGCATTCCGCACCGGGAGTTACCGGATAAGACGGCATTTTTGATTTTTTTCGATAAGTCAACCCGCACGCGCAATTCCTTTGAAGCGGGTCTCACCCAGCTCGGTGGTCACGGTCACTTTATCGAAGCCCATACGGCGCAGATCGCCCACGGGGAAAGTCCCAAAGATATGGGCATTATTTTATCAAGCTATGGCCATGGTATTGCGATTCGCCACGATCTTGTACCGAATGAGGGCAATCGTTATATGCGCGATGTAGCCCAATGGGCCTCGGTCCCGGTGATGAACATGCAGTGCGATGTGGACCATCCCTTTCAGATGCTTGCCGATTTAATGACCATGCGTGAGATATTCGGCACCGATTTAAGGGGACGTAAAATCGCCGTCAGTTGGGCTTATGCCCCGAGTTATGCCAAGCCCCTTTCCGTGCCCCAGGGATTGATTATGCTGATGACCCGCTTCGGGATGGAAGTCAGTTTAGCTCATCCGCCCGAATATCAATTGATGGAAGAACCGCTGGAGCACGCCAGGCGCAATGCCCGCGCGAACGGGGGCAAACTGGAAATTGTGGATTCCATGGATGATGCTTTCCGCGATGCGGATGTTGTGTATCCCAAAAGCTGGGGTATAATGGACCTGTTTCATAAACCGGAAGAGGCGCTGGAAATTTCAAAAAAATACAAGCACTGGATTTGTGATGAAGAAAAAATGAAGCGCACCAAAGCCGATTCGGTTTATATGCACTGCCTGCCCGCGGACCGCGGTTTTGAGGTGACCGATGCCGTGATCGACGGACCGCACTCCGTGGTTTACCAGGAAGCGGAAAACAGGCTGCACACGGCCAAGGCAGTGATGGCGCTGACCATGTGAGTTTTTTATCTGCTCCCTGGAAGTGTGGAGGGAATTAACCACAAATTGTGCTAAGGTTTCACAAAGGTCACGAAGATAAACAATATGAAAAAGCGCGAACCGATCGTTTTGATTGTACTGAATTAATTTGGCGTGTAAATTGTTATACTAACTTTTTAAACCGAATCACTGAAGAAACAGATAAATAAAATGAGGGATTGAACCCATGAAAGTTAAATCCATTGTCGTTTTAATGCTGACATTGATTTTAATCGGCTGTAACGCAGCGGATAAGCGGGCCGATCTTGTTTTGATGAACGGGAATATTGTAACCGTTGATGATGCTCTGCCGCGGGCTGAAGCCATCGCAATCGGTGCAGATACGATCATCGCCGTGGGCAGCAATGATCAAATATCGGCCTGGATTGGTAGCGCAACCAAACAAGTCGACCTGCAGGGTAAAACGGCTATTCCCGGTTTCATCGACAGTCATGCCCATTTTTTAAGTCTCGGCTATGCCCGGATGAAGCTCAAACTGGGTAAGGCCGGAAACTGGCAGGAAATTATCGAAATGGTTGCCGAGGCCGCCGCCAGTATGCCATCCGGACAATGGATAACCGGACGCGGCTGGCACCAGGATAAATGGGACGCCAAACCGGACGGTGACATTGAAGGTTATCCGAATGTAGCGGCGCTATCCCGCGTTTCGCCTGATAATCCGGTGATTTTAACCCACGTTAGCGGTCACGCCATTATTGCCAATCAAAAAGCAATGGAATTAGCCGGTGTTTCCAAAACGTCCAAAGATCCCGATGGCGGCAGAATCCTGCGTTATGGCGATGGCCGTCCCGCCGGTGTTTTTCTTGAAAATGCCATGAGCCTCATCTATCAGCCTTACAATGAGGCGGACAGCCATTTGTCGAAGGAACAAAGAAAAGAACGCGAGCGCCGGGCGGCGCTTCTGGCGCAACAGGAATGCCTGCGTCACGGCATTACCAGCTTTCATGATGCAGGCGCCTCCTTTGATGAAATTGACATGTTCAGGCAGCTCATCGATGAAGATAAACTGAAATTGCGCCTCTGGGTGATGCTTGGCGAGTCAAATGATAAAATTGATGAGCAAATCCACGATTACCGCATCATCAATTACGGTAACAATCGATTAACCGTCCGGGCTATTAAACGGTTTATGGACGGCGCGCTCGGCGCACATGGTGCCTGGCTCTTCGAGCCTTACAACGATCAACCGCAGACAAAAGGATTGAATACCATTCCCCTCGATACATTCAGACGCACGGCCCGGCTGGCCATGAAACATGAATTGCAGCTTTGCACCCACGCCATCGGTGACCGCGCCAACCGCGAAACGCTGGATATTTACGAAGCAGTATTCGCGGCCAATGCGGAAGAAAGCGATTTGCGCTGGCGCATCGAACACGCCCAGCACCTGCATCCGCAGGATATTCAGCGTTTCGGTGAGTTGGGCGTCATTGCCGCGATGCAGGGCTGCATGGCCACCTCCGACGGTCCCTGGGTGCCCAAACGCCTTGGCGATCAGCGTGCCGGGGAAGGCGCTTATGTCTGGCAAAAACTATTAAACAGCGGAGCGCACATCGCTAACGGCACGGACGCCCCTGTCGAGGATATCAATCCCATATCTAATTTTTATGCTCTGGTTACCCGAAAAATGGCCGATGGCCGCCTGTTTTATCCCGATCAATGCCTCAGCCGCGAACAGGCGCTGCGCACGTATACGATCAACGGTGCTCATGCGGGCTTTGAGGAGGATTTCAAAGGCTCGATAACGCCGGGAAAACTGGCCGACATTACTGTCCTTTCAAAGGATATTATGACGATTCCGGAAGATGAAATTTTGCAAACGGAAGTGCTGTACACAATAATCGCTGGAAAAGTAGAATTCAAAAAAGAGTAACGGAGAAAATTATGTTCAAAAGCGTACCACATATCCTTTTTAACACCATCAAAAAATACCCCGACAAGGACGCTCTGCGTATCAGCCGGGATGATCAACTGCGCACGTACACTTATCACGACTTTGGTGAGCTGGTTAAAAATATGACCCACGCTCTTGCAGAAAAAGGTCTGAAACCAAATGACAAAGTGGCCATTCTATCCAATAATATGCCGGAATGGACAATCTGTGATTTTGCTGTTTTCTGTTTGCGCGGCATTGTCGTGCCCATCTATCAGACCCTGCCGGCCGGACAGATCGAATATATTCTGAAAGATTCGGAAACGCGGGCCATTTTTGTTCAGGATGAAGTGCAATATACAAAAATTAAGGAAATACATAAGAATCTGCCGAAACTGGAACTCGTTTTTTCATTCGAGAAAGTGAACGATATCGAAACATTCGATCAGTTAATTGATAAAGGTAAAAATCACAGGGATAAGCATCCCGATTTCTTTGAAAAATCCATGGAATCGATAGATAGCGAAGCAATCTGCAGCCTGGTTTATACATCCGGGACGACGGGCGATCCGAAGGGGGTGATGCTCCATCATAAGGGATTTGTCAAGGATATCGTCAATGCCGAGTCGGTGCTGAATCTGGAAAGTGAGGATGTTTTCCTGTCTTTTCTTCCGCTGAGTCATCTTTACGAACGGCTGGCCGGGCACTGGTGTCCCATCTATCGCGGCGGCACTATTCACTACGCCCGCAGCATCGAAACTATTATCGATGATATTGCCGTGGCCAAACCTACGGTGATGGTCAGCGTGCCGCGTCTTTATGAAAAAATTGCCAATACCGTCAACGAGCAAATCGAACAGGGCTCTTTTATCAAGCGCAAATTATTTAACCGGGCCATCGCGACCGGGCTTGATTATCATAAGAAACGCATCGCCGGCAAGTTAAGCGGCGGACTGGAAAGACGCTACCGTTTTGCTGATAAAGTTGTTTTCTCGAAGATCAAGAAAAAACTCGGCGGCAACTTCCGCTATCCCATCGCCGGCGGCGCGCCCCTTTCCGTGGATACGCTAAAATTTTTCGAGGCTATCGGTCTGCGCATTGTCGAAGGTTACGGTATGACCGAAACCCATTTAATCATCACGCTGACCCCGTCGGGCAAAACCAAATACGGTTCCTGCGGAAAACCGATTCCGGAGGTTGAGGTTAAGATTGCCGAAGACGGCGAGGTGCTGGTGAAAGGAGATACCCTTATGGCCGGTTATTTCAATAAGCCGGAACTTACCGCCGATATGATTGATTCGGAAGGCTGGCTGCATACCGGTGATATCGGTTATCTGGATGAAGACAATTACCTCTTTTTAACGGACCGGAAGAAAAACATCATCGTCACTTCGGGCGGCAAAAATGTGGCCCCGGCGCCTATCGAGCATAAAATTAAAACCAGCAAATACATCGACGACGTTTGCCTGGTTGGCAGTAAACGCAAATTTATCAGCGCCCTGGTCATTCCCAATTACGAAATGCTGAAGGGCTGGGCGAAAGAGCAGGGACTGCATATCAATGATAACGAGGAACTGGTCAACAATGAAAAGGTACGCGGGCTGATCGGATCGGATATCGATGAAGGGCAGGCAGATTTTGCCCGTTACGAGCAGGCGAAAAAATTTGCCATATTATCGGAACCATTGAGTATCGAAAAAGGGGAATTGACGCCGAGTCTGAAAATCAAGCGTAATGTTGTGGAAGAAAGATATAAACCGTTAATCGACGCTCTGTATCAATGAAATGAGGTCTCAATTTTAACCGGGGTCGGGGGGCGGAATCGAAAAAGGCCGGTTTCGAACCCGATCCCGATGGGGAGGCCGGGCTATCTTCATTCAACCTGTAAAAAAAATGTATGCCACAAAAGCGCTAAAACATTAAAGAGAC
>CAYXRA010000222.1:5036-6673 GCA_964467525.1 uncultured Calditrichaceae bacterium | reverse complement strand
TTGCTTTCACAGCGCTCAGTGCCCTGAACTCCTGGCGCCACTGAAAAATATCGTTAATCGGAAAGCAAAGAGATATGCGTAAACCGATATCAAAGTCTAATCCTGATTGGCTGAATGAAATTGCAGAAGCATACATCGATGCTAAAGAAGCAATACCATTTGGCCCCCTGACAGGAACGAAGACAAAGGAAAGTGACTTATTTCACATGGCACCAATGGTTTGCCTAAAGTTCCGTGGCATCGCGGCAACAAAAACAAATGAACAAAAGGCCACAGAGGCAGCATTGAGTAGTTATGTGGCAAATGAAAACGCAAATGATGGTATATTGAAAAGACCAGCCATGGGCTTCGCGTTTTGTTATGTGTTGGCGCACTATGGTCTTGGTTTGGTTGATGAAGAACAATGCGAAAAAGTACTTACCTATGTTGAAGCAAACTTAGATCAACTTGAAAAGAGAATTAAAACCTAATCGAGTAGACGGCGCAGGCAGACATCAATGACTCTTAATTTTTGTACTGCAGAATATAAACTGTATATTGATTTTTCTTGCATTCAGCATACCACAAGTTTATACTTCAAAATGTATACTTCAGAAAGGTAAATTATGAAAGCAACGGCGAAAGATTTAAGATTCTATGCAAAAGAATTATTAGAATCGGCAAATCGCGGGGAAGAGGTCATTATTACCTACAGAGGTAAACCCTATGCCAAACTCGTCCCGCTAAATAAAAAAAAACGATACTAAAAAAAGAACTGAGAGAAGTAAATTATTTGGTATCTGGAAAGATAATGAGGCTGTCAAACCGGTTGATGACTATGTCCGTAATCTAAGAAAAGGACGTTATTAATGATTATTGATACGGATGTGTTGATCTGGTATACGCGCGGAAATGAAAAAGCATTTAAAGTTATCGAAGAATTAAATGGATTTTTTATATCTGCGCTAACTTATATTGAATTTATACGGGGAATGCGCAATAACCGCGAATTGAAAGAATTGCGAAATACTTTCCGCATATGGGATACGCGGATTCTATACCTCAACGAAGAAATATCGGTGAAAGCCATGTTCTTTATTGAACGATATTTTCTCAGTCATTCATTTAAATTGGCCGATGCCCTGATCGCCGCTACGGCGCTTGTGAACGGCCTGCCTCTTTTAACCGGCAATACTAAACACTTTAAAGTCATCAAAGAATTAGAATTAAAAAAGTTCAGCCCATAATTGATGTATTTTGATATGCATCAAATCAATCATCGATTTAATGTGGGTGTAGTTTGTTATAGACCTATATCCTTCTATAAGGTTTTGGCAATTTAGTGTTCAAGAATAAACTTATAAATATGACGTGGCCGGTAATAGTGATTAATTAATCTTCAGCAATTTGATCCAATGAACAATACAAACGCCTCCCATCCGAAAAAACTGACTCACCTGCCCTCCGGCCTGCACATCGTCAAACAGATCGGCAAGGGCAAATCGGCTTATTCCTATCTTGCCCGGCAAAACGGCAAACCGGTAGTCCTCAAAATGATGCACGATGAGCCCTGTCCCTATTATCACTTTTCAGGCAACCGGGCCGGGCCGGAGATCAATGCCTACCGGATTTTAACGGATACCGGCATCGCCGTGCCG
>CAYXRA010000222.1:0-4936 GCA_964467525.1 uncultured Calditrichaceae bacterium | reverse complement strand
ATCTTTCAATCAACCAGGATGCCGATTCCGGAATACCGGTCAAAGCGCCGTTCAGGGATCAGGTACAGCAATGGATTAATCAATATGGGTAGGCGGTCAGCGTCATTGCAGGCACATTGCCTAAGCTTCGATTTCCAGTTTTTCCAGGCGGTAACGCAGCTTGCCGCGGGAAATTTTCAGCAGACGCGCGGCATGACTCAGATTGCCGCCGGCCTTTTCCAGAGCGCTGTTGATAATCCCCCGCTCCAGTTCCTCCAGCGAAATACCCTGGGTGGGGAAATTAAAGCGGCTTAAATCACCGAAATATTGTGCGGTGTCATCTTCGTCTTCAGAATAGGAACCGAGACGATCGAGATCGAAATCCAGCTTCAGGTCTTCCGTTTCAATCCAGTCCTCGCTTTCGATTAAGACAGCCCGCTCTATGGTATTTCTTAGCTGGCGCACATTGCCCGGCCAGGGATATTTACGGATCAATTGCAGGGTTTCCGGACGAAATCCCTTTATATCACGCTGATATTCCCTGTTGCACTGTTCCAAAAAATAGTCTGCAAGAATAATGACATCATCACCACGCTCGCGCAGAGGAGGTACGGTAATTTGCCCGATGTTCAGGCGGTAGTAAAGGTCTTCACGGAACTTGCCCTGTTTCACCGCTTCGGGCAGATCGGCATTGGTGGCGGCGATGATCCGCGTTGATACATTTATTTCCTGTATGCCCCCGATATGGCGGAAACGTTTACTTTCCACAACCTTAAGCAGCTTACTCTGAAAACCGATGCTGGTATTGGCGATTTCATCCAGAAAAACCGTACCGCCGTCGGCCAGCTCAAAGAGTCCCTGCTTCTGCCCGGTTGCCCCGGTAAAGGCGCCTTTCTCATGCCCGAATAATTCGGATTCCAGCAGCGATTCGGGGATCGCCCCGCAATTGATATCGACAAAAGGCTTTTCGGCATTGGGACTCAACTGATGCAGCCGCCGGGCAACCAGTTCTTTGCCGGTGCCGTTTTCACCAATGATCAGCGTGGTAATGGACGCACTTTGCGATATCTTATCCACCACTTCAAGCAGCTTTTTTATCGTTTCCGATTCCCCGATGATTTGGACCGGTTCCATAGTCAATCCTGTAAATTATATCTGTTAAATTTTTACACCGTTAATGCGGCAGATTATTTGAGTCACCAATCCATCACTTGATTTCACAGTAAGCCAATCCGTCTATTCTATAATATTTATTTATAGTATCGACCTAAACAGATCGCACTTAAGCCTGATCATTCCAACGGATTCATGCCTTTCTTTAGTCCCTCTCCCAATAGATGAAAGCTGAGTACGGTTATCGTTATAAAAATGCCCGGAATGGTGGATACCCACCAGGCATGCAGCAGCACCTGACGGCCGTCGTTGATGATATTACCCCAGCTCGGCGTCGGCGGCTGGACTCCGATTCCCAGAAAGCTGAGCGCCGATTCCAGCAGGATGACTTCGGCCACTTTAAGCGGCGCCGTTACAAATATGATTTTGACACAGAATGGCGCGATATGCCTGAAGATGATCCGGAGATTGCTGAATCCGAATCCCCTTGCCGCCAGGATGAAGGGTCTCTCTTTGACGGAAAGCGTTTCGGCACGCACCAGACGCGCCGTTTCCATCCAGCCTGTTAAACCCAGTATCGGAATCAGATACCAGTGCGAAACATTGAAAACGGCAATGATCATGATCAGTAAAAAGATCATCGGGAAAGCCAGCAAAAAATCGAGAATGCGCATCATCACGGCGTCCGTGCGCCCGCCGATGAAACCGGACACCAGTCCGTAAACCAGTCCCACCGTTGCCGAGAGCAGCACGACCGCAAAAGCAATGGTCAGCGAAATGCGTCCGCCGAAGAGCACGCGGCTGAACAGATCACGACCGAATTTGTCGGTGCCGAACCAGTGTTCCGATCCCGGCGCCAGATGGCGATCATTCAATAAATCGCCCTGCAGGTTGGGATCATGCGGGGCGATATATGCACTCAGGAACGAGGCCAGCATTAAAATCACAATGACAATCAATGCCGCGACTGCAGTTTTCCGGCTGCGAAAAAGGCGCCACAACTGGACGATCAGACTATTGCCATTATTTTGATTTTCTTTTTTCATTCCAAATCCGGTTTATAATTTTTCCGCCAGACGGATGCGCGGATCAACCCATTTATATAAAAGATCGGAAATCATATTTCCAAATACCACCGCGGTGGCGGCGATTAAGTTGGTGGCCATAATCAACGGATAATCGTGGGTGAAAACCGCTTCCACCGTTAAACGGCCCATCCCCGGCCAGGCGAAAATATATTCGGTAATTACCGCGCCGCCCAGTAAAAAAGGCAAATGCAGACCAATCAGCGTAACCAGCGGCAGCAGGGCATTTTTAAGGGCGTACTGAAACAGAATTTTACGCTTTCCCAGCCCGTAAGCTTTTGCCGTTAAAATGTAGGGCTGCTCCAGAATGTCGCATAGATTATCACGAACAAAACGCGTGGTATAGGCAATAAACGGAATAGAGAGCACAAAAACCGGCAGAATCAAATGACGGATATAATCCCACAATTGCGCCCAGAAACCTTCGATATCATGCAGCGATGTCATTTGTCCCGAAGGCAGCCAGCCCAGTTTCAGGGAAAAGATCAGCACCAGAATAATCGCCAGCCAGAATCCGGGCATGGCATAAAAAAACAGGAGTAGGGAATTAATGATGTGATCCGCCGGGCGTCCTTTTTTCAACGCGGAAATCACGCCGAGTAAAATGCCGGCAATGAACTGCACGATGAATACGGTTACGGTCAGAATCAACGTATTGGGAATGGTATCGCGCAACAGACTGCCGATGGACTGCTGATGAATAAAAGAGAATCCGAAATTGCCGCTGATTAGTTCTTTGATCCAGATGACGTACTGCTGCCAGACTGGTTTATTGAATCCCAGTTGTTCGCGGATATTGTCGATTACATGGGGCGGTACATCCGGTCTTACATAAAGATCAACCGGGGTGCCCGGCGCCAGATGCATGATCAGGAAGGTTAAACTCATCACCCCCCAGATGAGCAGCAAAGCGGTAAGCAGCCGTTTGAGCAAATATCTAAACATGATGACAGGCCACCCGCCTTCCCGGTTCAATTTCGTTTAACGGCGGTTTATTCTTCAGACAGATTTCGTCAGCCAGCGGACAACGATTATAATATTGACAGCCTTTAATATCTGTTTGTCCTTTGGATTGCTCTGATTTTGTCCCGCTGCCGGAATCATCTGTAATCCGGCTGTCACGGATCAACTGTCTGGCATAGGGATGCAGCGGACGTTTCAGCACTTCATTTTTTGATCCGCTTTCTATGATCGCCCCCCTGTACATTACCGCCAGGCGGTCGGCCGTATGGGCGATCACCCGCATATCATGACTGATAATCATCAGGGTTAAATTGAATTTTTCCCGCAGACTGAGCAGCAAATCCAGAATTTGTTTTTTGAAGATGGCATCCAGATTGGACGTCGGTTCATCGGCAATCAGGAGCACCGGATTCAGCGCAAGGGCGCGGGCGATGGCCACGCGCTGATTCTGTCCGCCGCTGAGCTGATGCGGATAACGGGACAGGAACCGTTCGTCAAGTCCCACGTTTGAGAGCAATGCGGCAGACTTCTGTAATGCTTCTTTTTCATTCAGGCCCGAAACCACTTTGAGCGGTTCGCAAATTGTGTATCTAACCGTATGCATGGGATTTAGCGCGGCGGTGGGATTCTGAAAAATCATCTGCAACTTTTTGCGATACGCCAGATAGTTCTTCGGCGATAGCTGCAGTAAATCCTTATTATCGAACCAGACCGCGCCGCTGTCCGGCTCGGTCAGCCGCAGCATGCAGCGCCCCAGGGTTGATTTACCGCTGCCGGATTCCCCGATCAGTCCCAGTATTTCCGATTGATTGATGTGCAGCGATACGGCGTCCACGGCGGTCAGTTCCTTTTTATCCCTGCCGGACCAGCCGGTTTTTATCTTAAAATTTTTTGTCAGTTTGCTGACTTCAATCAGTGCCATTGTGTTTAGTATTATTCTGAATACCTAACCCGGATTCACCCTGTGGAATATATTCTCAATTACCTCTTACTAACCAAATAATTTCATGTCTTCCACGGGGTAAACCGGAATAGTTCTGTTTAAATAAGCCTTGCCACGCCCCACCCCTTTTCCCTCCCCACGCGTGGGGAGGGGCTGGGGGGAGGGGATTTTAGACAAATTTCTGCCAACTTGTCCCGCTCGGACGGGAAAAAAAGCAATCCTGCCCACAAACTACTAAGGTACTATCGGCAAAATATCCTTTTAATTGAAAATTTTATGATTAATAAATGATGCGGAATAGGCAGCTTATTCAGCGATGATCATAACAAATTGGATTTAAGCGACCGGGTAACGGGATGCTGCGACTGAAGGAAAACCCGGTCATAGCTGCCCGATTCAATCAGTTTGCCGTCATCCATAATAATAACCCGGTCGGTAAAATACCGGACTAATTGTAAATCGTGCGTTATCATCAATATGGAAAATTGATACGCATTTTTCAGCTTTTTCAGCAGCCGCAGAATGGCGGCCTGTGTGGTCACGTCCAGCGCGCTGGTCGGTTCGTCGGCAATAAGCAACTGCGGGCGGCAAAGCAGGGCCATGGCCAGCATCACCCGCTGAGCCAGTCCGCCGCTGAGCTGGTGCGGGTAACTGTTATAAACCGCCCCGGCATCGGCAATTTCCACATCATTTAATATTGCAAAACAGCGCCGCCGGGCGGCATCGCCGGAGCATGAAAAGTGCTTTTTAACGACGTCCGAAAGCTGGGTGCCGATTTTGAAGACCGGATTCAGAGCCGTGTGCGGATCCTGAAAAACCATGGCAATCTTACGTCCGCGCAGTGATGCGACGG
>CAYXRA010000221.1:0-6736 GCA_964467525.1 uncultured Calditrichaceae bacterium | reverse complement strand
TAATCCTGCACACATTTTTTGAGGATAATAAGTGATATGAAATAAAAAAGAAATACGATATTTTTTTATTTTTACAACGATTTTCAAGTACCGGGAAAACCCAATGTAAAACGTAAAAGGAAATGATTTATATATGAGTGAAAACATTCAGGACATATATCCCCTATCACCCATGCAGCAGGGTATGCTTTTTCATACGCTTTTCGCACCCGAAACCGAAGTATATAACGAACAGCTTGGTTGCGGGCTGGTTGGCAAACTCGACACGAAAGCCTTTCAGCGGGCATGGGAAGAAGTCGTTAAAAGGCATGATATCCTGCGCAGCGCATTTCTCTGGGAAGACCTTGACGAACCGCTGCAGGTTGTGCATGAAGAGGTTGACCTCCCTTTTAGTCTTTTGGACTGGAGCGATAAATCACCCGAGCAACAAAAAAAAACGATTGACAAGCTTTTCCGGGAAGACCGTCAGGATGGATTTGATTTGAATGCGGCACCTCTGATGCGATTGACGGTAATCAAGCTTGCGGAAGACAACCACTATCTCATCTGGACCCATCATCACTTACTTTTCGACGGCTGGGGACTGCCTATTATTCTGAAAGAGATTTTTAGTTTTTATGAATCCTTTTCACAGAATAAACAAATAAATATTCCAACAGTACGCCCCTATCGGGATTATATTGCCTGGCTCCAGCAGCAGGATATGGACAAAGCAAAGATGCACTGGCAGGACAAACTGGCCAACTTCACCGCACCAACACCGCTCACCTTTCTGAAACAGCAGAATGGCGAAGATTCGGAATATGCCAGAGAACGACGCTTCCTTTCCGAATCGCTTTCCGAAAAACTGAATGCTTTTACAAAAAACAACCAGCTCACGCTGAACACCATCGTGCAGGGGGCCTGGGCGCTGCTGCTGAGTAAATACAGCGGTGAGGATGATATTGTTTTCGGGGCTACCGTTTCCGGTCGCCCGGCCGATCTGCCCGGCTCGGAATTCATGGTCGGGCTGTTCATCAATACCCTGCCCGTTCGTGTTTTCATCGATCCGGACGAAACGGTACTGGACTGGTTAAAACAACTGCAGTTACAGCAGGCGGAAAACCGCCAGTTCGAATATACCCCGCTGGTCAAAATTCAGGGCTGGAGCGACGTTCCCCGTTCTATGCCGCTTTTCGACAGTCTGATGGTTTTTGAAAATTATCCGGTGGACGACTCGCTGACGGAACAGAACAGTCTGCTGCAACTGGAGGATGTCCGTTCCTTTGCGCGAACCAATTATCCGGTGACGCTGGTGGCCGCTCCGGGGAAAAGGCTGGCTATCGACCTGGCATTCGAAACCCGGAAACTGGATGTAACAATCGCCCGCCTGCTTATGGCGCGTCTGGAAAAAATTCTTGAATCTTTTGCTGCCGGGCCCCAACAAAGGCTCGCCCGGATTTCACTACTGAGCGATGAAGAATTTAAACACACAATTTCCGTCTGGAATAAAACCGAGGCCGCTTTCCCGAATCAGACTACCCTGCACCAATGGTTCGAAGATCAGGTGGACAAAACACCCGATGCCGTGGCTCTCGTTTTTCAGGATCAGAGCCTAACCTTCGCCGAACTTAACCAAAAAGCAAATCAACTGGCCCACCACTTATTAAAGAAAGGTATCAAACCTGAAAAAATATCAGCGATTCTGATAGACCGGTCTCCCGAAATGGTTATCAGTCTGCTGGCTGTTTTAAAAGCGGGCGGGGCCTATGTACCGATCGATCCCGATTATCCCGAGGAACGGATCAATTACATCCTTGAAGATGCCGGTGTTTCCCTTTTGATCACACAATCGCAGCTTTCCGGCAAAGTAACGGTTCCTTCACTTCCCACGGTAGTTCTCGACCGTGACCGGGATAAATTGATCAGCAGTGCGCGCACTGACAATCCGGTGACAATTGCAACTCCATCGAATCTTGCCTACGTCATTTATACCTCAGGTTCAACCGGACAGCCCAAAGGTGTACTTTTGCAGCACCGCGGGGCATGCAATCTGATCAGTGCAATGATCACTGATTTTAACATCGATGCTTCATCCAATGTTTTGCAGTTTGCCTCCTTCGGATTCGATGCTTCGGTGGCGGAAATTTTCATGGGATTATTGAGCGGAGCAAAACTGCACCTGGCTGACCGCGAAACAATTTTATCCGACAAAAACTTTATCGACTTCATAAATGAAAATAAAATTACCACGGCGACACTGCCCCCTTCATTCCTTGCTTTGCTGCCGGAAAAGGATATTAAAACATTTGATACGATTGCCTCGGTGGGCGATAAATGTTCCTGGGAGCTGGCAAACACCTGGGGAAAAGTATGCCGGTTCATGAACGGTTACGGACCCACGGAAGCTACGGTAGGATCAAGCTGGGGGCTGGTAAATAATTTTAGTAAAGACACCGTTACGGTTCCGATCGGATCACCGATCCGGAATGCTAAAATTTATATTGTTGATCAGAATCTGAATCTTGTTCCCCCGGGAATTGCGGGAGAAATCTGTATCGGCGGCGCCGGTATCGCCAGAGGATATCTCAACAGACCAGGCTTAACGGCAGAAAGGTTCATACCCGATCCGTTCAGCGGAACAGAGGGCGGCCGTTTATATCGCACCGGCGATCTGGGCCGTTTTCTCGATGACGGTACGATCGAGTTTGTCGGCCGGATCGATTTTCAGATTAAATTACGCGGATTCAGAATCGAACTCGGTGAGATAGAAGCGGCACTGAAACAGATCGAAAATATTAAGGACGCCGTTGTGCTGATGCGTGAAGATACAAGCGGCGATAAGCGTCTGGTGGCTTATCTCGTAGCCGATGCATCCATGAAGTCAAAAATAGAAGACATCCGTGAAAAACTAAAAGAAAAATTGCCCGAATTTATGATTCCCGCAGCTTTTATTATAATGGATGCTTTCCCGCTTACGCCGAGCGGGAAGGTTAACCGTAAAGCATTGCCGAAACCCGAACAAAGTGATCTTGACCTGGCGGCTTCCATCACCGCACCGCGCACCCCCGAAGAGGAACTGATGGCCGGCATCTGGTCGGATATCCTGCACACGGACAAAATCGGTGTTCATAACAGTTTCTTTGATCTTGGCGGGCATTCGCTGATGGCAACGCAGGTGATTTCACGCATCCGCGATGCATTCGAAGTTGAACTGCCGTTGCGCAGTCTTTTTGAAAAACCAACCATTGCCCTGTTAGTGGATGAAATCAATACCATACGCAACAGCGAAGCAGGCATCAGCATGCCTCCGATTACCAAAGTTCCGAGAGAAGGCCATCTGCCCCTGTCTTTTGCCCAGCAGCGCCTCTGGTTTCTGGATCAGCTTGAACCGGGCAGCGCATCCTACAATATTCCCGCAGCTTTCCGCTTAAAGGGCAAACTGAATGTCGAGGTTTTGGAAAAATCGATCAACACAGTTATCGACCGTCACGAAACGCTGCGTACTTCATTCAGCAGTGAAAGAGGCAAACCGGTGCAGATCATTCAGGATACACTCAAACTGGAGCTGCCGGTGACCGATCTCAGCGATTTAAGTGAAGCGGAACAGGAACAAAAAGTCCGGGCAACCGCCGAAGCCGACGCCCGCGCGCCATTCGATCTTTCAAAAGCGCCGCTGCTGCGCACCGAATTGCTGAAACTGAGCGGCGAAGAACATGTGATGCTGTTCAACATGCATCATATCATTTCAGACGGCTGGTCGATCAGTATTATGGTGCGTGAAGTTGCCGTACTTTACGAGTCGCTGATTAAAGAAGAACCGGCGCCGCTGCCTGAACTGGATATTCAATATGCCGATTTCGCCCACTGGCAGCGCAACTGGCTCAGCGGCGAAGTGCTGGAAAAACAGATCGATTACTGGAAAAATGAGCTGGCCGGTATTCCGCCGCTGCTCGAGTTGCCCACCGATCGTCCGCGCCCGGCGGTTCAGACATTTAACGGCGCAGTGAAAAATATCACCATTCCTGCCGAATTGAGCGCCGCCCTCAGAAAACTCAGCCAGGAGCAGGGCGTAACACTATTCATGACCCTGATGGCTGCATTTCAGAGCCTGCTGCACCGCTACAGTTCTCAGGATGATGTTGTGGTCGGTTCGCCGATTGCCAACCGCACCAATTCGGCCATCGAAAACTTAATCGGTTTTTTCGTTAACACACTAATTTTCCGGGCCGCATTTTCTGCCGGATTAACTTATGAAGATCTGCTGCGTCAGGTACGGGAAGCTGCGCTGGGCGCTTACGCCCACCAGGATCTGCCCTTCGAAAAGTTAGTCGAAGAATTGCAGCCGGACCGCGATATGAGTCACGCGCCTATTTTTCAGGTTGCTTTCGTTTTGCAGAATCTGCCGCCGCAGCAATCGGTCGATCTGCCCGATCTGACCATGCAGGCCCTGGAAGCGGATAACGCCACCGCCAAATATGATTTAACGCTGACCATGACCGATCATCCCGACGGTTTGCTGGCATCGCTGGAATATAACACTGATTTATTTAATGCCCAAACCATGCAAAGGATGCTCGATCATTTTATGGTACTGCTACGCCAGGTTTCAGAGGAACCTGACATCGCCATCGATAAAATCGATCTGCTGAAATCTGAAGAAAAGCAGCTTATCCTCAGAGACTGGAATCAAACGGAAAAACCATTCCCCGGTGATCAGTGCGTGCACGAATGGTTCGAATCGCTGGTCGAAAAGCAGCCTGAAGCGCCGGCAATTATTTTCAAGGCCAATACCGGAGACGAGGAAAAAGTCCTGTCTTATCAGGCCTATAATCAAAAAGTGAATCAACTGGCCCGTTTTCTTATCGATGCCGGTCTAAAAAAAGAGGAAGTCGTCGGCATCTGCATGGAACGGTCCGTTGAAATGGCCCTGGCGATGATGGCTATACTCAAGGCCGGCGGGGCTTATGTACCGATCGATCCCGCTTATCCGCAGGACCGTATCGAATACATGATCGAAGATTCCGGACTCAATATCATTTTAACGCAGGAAGCGATTAAAGAACGGCTCCCGTCTGATAAAGCAACTTTGATCGCCCTGGACAGCCAGTGGTCCAAAATTGAAAAATTCAAAGACAGCAATCCGGCCATCGCACTCGATCCGGAAAACCTGGCTTATCTGATTTACACATCCGGCTCGACCGGTAAACCGAAGGGTACGATGCTGCGGCACCGCGGCGCCTGTAATCTGGCCAATGCCCAGATCGATGCATTCAAAGTAAAGGAAGGCAGCCGCATCATGCAGTTTTCGTCGCTGAGTTTCGACGCCGCCACCTGGGAATTTATCATGGCCACGCTCAGCGGCTCGGCGCTGATTTTGACCAGCCGCGAAACAATTGCCGCCGGTCAGGAACTGGTTAAACTGATGGCCGATCAAAAAGTGACCACAATTACCATTCCGCCGTCGGTGCTCGCTGTTTTACCTCAGGAACCGCTGCCCGACCTGAACACGCTGATTACTGCCGGTGAAGCCGTATCCGGCGAGCTGGTTGATCAATGGGGTAAGGACAGAACATTTTTTAATGCCTACGGCCCGACCGAAACCACGGTTTGCGCCTCGATGCATAAATGCACAGGCGACTATCCGGGCGGTCCGCCGATCGGTCGTCCGATCAATAATTTTAAACTGTACATTCTGGACCGCAACATGCAGCCTGTCCCCGTGGGCGTGCCCGGCGAGTTGTGCATGGGCGGTATCGGCCTGGCGCGCGGCTATCTGAATCGTCCTGATCTGACGGCAGAGAAGTTTATTCCGGATCATTACAGCGGCGAAAGCGGAGCGCGCATGTACCGCAGCGGCGATCTGGTGCGCTATCTGCCCGACGGTGAAATCGAATTTCTGGGACGCATCGATCATCAGGTTAAAATTCGCGGCTTCCGTATCGAGCTGGGTGAAATCGAATCGGTGCTGGATAATCACGAAATAATCAAAGACGTTGTTGTACTGGCACGTGAAGACCGGCCGGGCGATAAGCGACTGGCCGCTTATGTTGTGCCAAAGGACGGCAACACCATCGACACAACAAATTTAAGAGATTATTTGCGTGAAAGAATGCCTGAATACATGGTGCCCTCGGCAATCATGTCACTGGATGAACTGCCATTGACGCCAAACGGTAAAATCGACCGTAAAGCACTGCCCGTCCCGGAGTTATCGCGCGACGAGCTGTCCAGTGAATTTGTTGCACCGCGTAATGAAGATGAAGAAAAATTGACCGCCATTGTCGGTGAATTGCTGAACATCAAAAAAGTCGGTGTTCACGATAACTTTTTCGAACTCGGCGGCCATTCACTGCTGGCTACCCAGTTTATGTCCCGATTGCGTGAAACATTCGGCGTTGAGTTGCCCCTGCGCACCCTGTTCGAACGACCAACCGTCGCCGAAATAGCGGAGGCTGTCGAACGGGCTGAAAAGGAAGAACAGAAAGCGGAAGCGATGCCTCAGATCAAACGGGTATCCAGATCGCAGCGCACCCGACGGCGGTCGGATTTGGGGGATTAAGTCATTTAAACTAAAAAAGATAAAAATGTTTTTGGATCATCTTGTTTCCGGCAAAGCTTAATCACCCCTTTGAAAAGGGAGTAAAGGGTTATTCGGAAATGAAATAAAAACAGTCATAAAAAGTAAACGCCTGTATGTTTGATTCTTACTTGCGAAATCTGAGCGTGTATCTCTGACTTTGCCAACTCCAAATCC
>CAYXRA010000220.1:0-6736 GCA_964467525.1 uncultured Calditrichaceae bacterium | reverse complement strand
GGAGGGGTTGGGGAGGGGGCTCTTCTCCCACTCCCCGCCAAGGCGTGACGCAGGGGTGGGGATTTTAAACAGATGAATCTAATCATTATGACCGTTCTCAATATGCACGGCTGCCACGGGTTGTCTGATCCATCCCCGACGGCGTGCCACGGCTTCAATGGCGCCAACGCTGCGGCCAATTTTATGGGCAATATCTTTGTGCTTAAGTTTATAGTAATTTTTCTGAATATAATCCAGTTCTTCAGCAGTATAAGGTTTGGCATTTTTTCCGGCAAGCCGAAAACGACGGGCAGTTTCTTCCAGTGTTTTCTTATTCACGCCAAAATGTTTCGCTAATTCGCGGTTGGGTATTTTTCCATACATCTTTTTTAAGTATTTGCGGTCTGCCTTAGTCCATCTTCTGAATTTTTTCTTTTTCAGTCCCAATTTCCCGAGCATTGCCTGAATCGCGCCGTAGGAACGGTTCAAATGTTGGGCGATTTCCTTATAGCTTTTCTTATCGTAGTTCTCCAATAAATAATGTTTTTCCCGGTCTTCCCAGCCCCGGATATAAGGCACTTTTAGTCCTAACTGATTGGCTTTATTGATTATCTGTGCGGCGCTTCGGCCCAGGTAGGGTGCTAACTCCGCCGGTTTTTTTTTACCGTACCATTTCTTAATAAATTCAATTTCGGAATCCTGCCACTTTATGACTGATCTCCGTTCCAGATTTAAACGACCTGCTTTATACCAGACAGACTGTACGGTTCGGTTAAGTTCTTTTGCGACATATTTCGCGCCGCGCGCCGGGTAATGTTGTTTAAGAAAAAGAATCTCTTTTTCAGTCCAGTATTGCATTTTTCTGGCCATTTTCATTCCTCACGATTATGATAAAATCAATGTCATAAAGTGCACAAAAACCATGCTTACCACATTCCGTGGGGTAATATTCGTTGTTTCCAAAACAATCATCGATTGTCATAATGGACGTAAGATTCAGATTTGCTTTTTGGCGTAAAGAGGCCAGTGATAATCTCTAATATTAAAGCATGCCCGGCCGCACGTTCGGAGTTAGGGGAATAATTTGCCTTTAATAAACGGATACGCCAAATAAAACATCGATCTGTTTCTCTGATTCTGCTTCTGCAAGTGCAATTTCCGGATATTGACGTCCCTGACAGTCAATGTTTCCTTATTTTGGAACTGAATCAGCTCCTTATTTAAGACATAGAAAAAGCGCATTCCCAGAAAAACTGCTTTTATGCCTATTTAAGGCATAAAAGCCTGCAAAGAGATTCCCCCTCAACATTTTCAGCTCTGCAACGCATCCGCTCAGAAATAATTCACGCAACACAGGATATATTAAAATTGATGGGTAATATATACTATATTTTTTATGAAATATCAAGGATTTTTTTAAATTTGTCAGGGAAATACTGAAGAAATGAAAATAGCGGTGAGCCATTCATCTGATAGGATTTTGATGAATCGGCCGATAATCCGATTTTCATTTCCTCAGGATATTGTTGCGGGCATCAGGTGTTACTTCACCTTAATCATCTTTTTTGATGCCTGCCATTCACCCGCTTCAATATGATAAATAAAAACACCGCTTGCGGTTTGAACGCCGCTTTCCGTACGACCATCCCAAATTAATTTTTGCCAACCAGGGTTGAGATGACTGTTAGCCAATTGATTTATCTTTTTGCCGTTCAAATCATAAATGGTCAACGTTGTGTGACGGGCCTTCGGCAAATAAAAGGAAATTGCCGTTTGCGGATTAAACGGATTGGGATAGTTTTGCTTCAGCGTAAAATCCTGCGGCATTCCATTTTCTTCTGCAATGTTCAGGTCTGTAATTTCCCGGACAAGTGCGCATTTTATAGCGTCACAGCGCAGTACATGTCCGTAACTGTAATCAGGATCATTTTCAACTGTAATCAGAAACGGTGCGTCACCCGGTGTATAATAGCGTCCGATGAATACCCAGTTGCCGCTGTTTTCATTTTGATTAATCCGCACTGAATCGAGTATGGTTCCACCCCGGCTGATTGTATACAGCGCTTTGTCTGTGGCATTGGTAGTGGGCGGTACGACCTGATAAATATCGTAGACACCACTTTTGTCCGGATTCATTTCAAAAACAGCATAGTTACCAGTGCCCTCATGAAGCCAGGCAAAGCGGCTGGTATTGCCGTGGGCCTGGGCTACGCTCGTTTGCCAGTTGCCATACTCATGATATTGCAGGGTATCCGTGTCATCGACGATAATAAAATATGACTGCACATCGGCATTTGCGGCCAGTTTATAAATTGGTTCAAGGGGATCATTGCTGCCGATATAAAGCGTATCGCTGACACTGCCTTTATGTTCCGAGTAAAAACGGACCGGCAGTTCGATGTGTTGCATGCCTTCAATATACAATGGTAACGGCACGGAAGTGTACACATACTGATTGGCCGAGCGTATTGACGATATGGTCAGTTTTTTATAACCTTTATTGTATAATTTAAGTGTTGTGGTAACCGTATCATTTTGACTGACTTCACCGAGATTGATTAAGTCTGTTTCCAGGTGTAAGTCGAATTCCTTCACAAGAGCTGAGATTTTAAGAACGTCTGCCGCAACCGTTTTGCCATCCTGACCATTTCCGGAGGCAATCAACCGGACAAGGTTTTCTTCGCCGGCCTTCCAGTATGGCGTTGACAGATATACCCATTCCCGGCTATCGATGGTTTGTGTAAACATGATGGAATCCGAGCAAATACCGTTGCTGTAGATTTTATAGCTTACCTGAGCCGCGGGATTATTAATCTGCGGAATTTGGATGAAAACATTGTAGTAGCTGTCAGCCGTGATATTTATTTGCCATTCCGACTTGACCGTATCGCCCGAATTGAGATTACATATACGGCTGTCGGTACCCCAGGCGCTGTTTGTGCTGTTTTCCCAGGCTCCCGAGAGTTCGCTGTAAGCCTCGTCCTGATTATCGATATATTCATCATCGGGGAGCAGGCGGATGATTTCAATAGACTGATTACCCGTCAAATCGCATACGGCAACACCGACTTTTGCGGTCAGGGCCTCGGCAACCGGCTCTTTGCTTACCCAGCTATTGCCGGAGGCGGATTCGAGCGGCAGAACAAAGTAATTTTCATAAATATCTTTTACAGCCATGAACGGCGTATCCTGAAACAGCGGTTCATCGGCAGTAACCGTGAATGTTAATTGCCCGCGGTAATTATCAATATCGATGTCGAGCTGCGGTTTTTGCTGATCCGTGCTTTGCTGCCAGCGCTGCATTGCCTCAACCGCGCTGCAGTAACGAAAATTGACGTCCGGATATTTTGCATCGGCCAGATGGGCCAGACTGTCGATTTTTGCGATATTTTCCAGAAAGTCTGATTCGGGCAGATGGCCCCAGATGCAGGCGACCTGATCAGTACCGGCATCGGCGCTGGCAAATATACTTTCAAAAATGTTTTGTCTGATTGCACCGCCAAAATGGATCGATCTTACATTCCAGCCTTTACTGTCTCCCGGCACCTGATAATTATCTTGGGCAGGATGATAGGGGACAAATTCCTGCGGCGCCTCGGACCAGTCGTAAATGTTATCGATCGGCTCGCTGTCTTCCGTGCGCTTACCGGGCCAGGCATTGTGCATGCTGTAAGGCAGAATTTCATTCAAATAATGCTGCCAGTCGTTGTCCATATAATGCCAGCCGCTGCGAAAAGAAACCGGAAAGATTTCATCTTCAAGCAACAATTGACAAAGTGTAAAATTGAAATCATCATAACATTCCAAAAAAGATTTGGCCTGATTCCACCAGTATCTGCCGTCCCCGTCATAATCGGTCCAGGTGAAGGTATGGTAATGCAGCGATAATTCATCGTCGTACTGAGCAATTTGCTCACTGTGATACTTTTTCATCAGAGACATGGTCATTGTGTTTGGAATCGGTACATCGAGATTATCAGCGTACCTGAATATATTTCCGCCCATCATCCACCAGGTCATTTTGAGCGGTGTACCGTATGAATCGGTAAAATTCAGCCGGTAAGCGGGATCCATAACCCCGTAAGCATTACGCGAAGGATTCGTATACAAGCCACTGTCATAATAGCAGTGATAGCGTCCGGTGCTCATCCCCTCCCAGATCGCCGTATCAGAACCGATTACCAGATATACTTCACCGGAATTAGCTATTGTATATCCGGTAAAGATGATCATCATTAATATATTCTTAAAATGCTTCATTATTCTCCTGTATCATTTAAATTAAATGTCTGTTAATATAAGCACGACAAACCAAAAATAAAAATTCATAGATTACAAATAGACGCTGCCTTAAGTATATTTAAGCAGAAAGGGGTAGTATAAATAATCGCTTAATTCAAATTAAAAGCGGTAACCAGACAGGCTATGAAAATATAAATTGGAAAAGCGATTTTCTCTGTGGAAGAGAAAATCGCATAAAAAACTATTTTTCTTTTTTCGGCTTATAGCCAATCCGGTCAAAAGGATTGATTACGCTGGAAGTAATATTGTGAAAATGAGAATTGATCCGTTTCAGATAGCGCACGTATAATGTAAGCGTATTGCTGCAGCGCATCGATAAGCTTTCATCCGGATTGGTAATTAATTCGGTAAGGACGTCGTCGCATATCTTATTGATGGATTTATATTGGTCCAGCAAAGCGTATGCCTCACCTTCATCACTGTTCAGAATACAGCTCTGCACACGATCAAACATATCCTTAATGGCATTTTCAACTTCTTTAATGCTTTGTTCAAACTTGCCGCCTTTCAATAGTTCATGATGATGTTTAGCAAGATCGATAATGTTTTTAGTATAATCCCCGATGCGTTCAACATCGATGATAATCGTAATCAGAACCAGGCCGGCCGCCAGATCACCAACGCCCTGAACCGCCAGGTGAGTCAGCGCCTTTTGACGCACTTCACGTTCATATTTATTTACAATTTTATCTTTTTTGCGGATTTCCAGATTTACTTCCTGGTTCTCCGTTTCGCGTAAAACGCGGATGCCTTCCAAAAACATTTCCTGGTCGATTTCTAACATTTCGTAGGATTGTTCCCATGCCTCTTCGAGCAAATTTTCACTTTTCCAGAGACTTATTAATTGCTTCCACATAGAATTATCCTTCTTTTTTGCATGTTCCATTAACCTGCTCTCCAAATATACTATAATTTCTTTTAAAGACGCAAATGTATAATTCAATTTAGTTTAAGGCGTCTAATTCGAAAAATACATATCTCTAACTGATAAATATCAGTGCTACCGGAATAAAATGTAAAAGAATATAAACGACGATAAAAACTACCAGATTCCGGGTTGAAATACTTGCCTTTTCAGCGACAAACTCCGCAAGCCATATTGGAATAAATTTCAAGGGATAAAAAATCAGAATACCGGCGATATTAAAAATCAAATGCGCAAAAGCTACGGTTATTGCAAAGTGATTCTGTGTTGCCAGCGCAGCCAGCATTGCCGTACCCGTTGTACCGATATTTGCGCCCAGCGTATATGGGAAAATTTGTCTGATGGATATGACCCCGGCGCCGGCAAGCGGTATGATTAACGATGTTGTAACAGAACTACTCTGTACGATCAGAGTTAATAAAATCCCGAGAAAAAAGCCTAATACGTCATTTCTGAAAAGGTATTTATTAATAATGATTTCAATTTTATCAAGAACCAGTGAGCGGATTGTTCTGATAAGAAAGTACAGGGCGGCGAATAGTCCGGCCAGCGAAACGATCAGCAGGAGAATATTGGAGTATGGAATAGGTTGTATTATCCCGTCGATCACATCTATGACAGGATCGATAATTGCTTTCAGCGGATTAAACATTTTCAATCCGCCGGCACCGGCAAAGCCGTCTTCCAGATATTGTGCGGATTTTTCAATGAAATGGAATTTCATTTCCAGAGGAAATATCACGATAACCGCGCATATATTAAAAAAGTCATGTACAACGCTGGCGCCAAAAGCCCGCTTAAACTCAATCCGATTCGTTACATGACCCATCGATACCAGGGTATTGGTAATGGTTGTGCCAATATTGGCGCCCATGATAATCGGGATGGCATTCGATAGTGAAACCGCCCCGCCGGCTACCATACCAACGACGATAGATGTGGTTGTGGATGAGCTCTGAATTAAACTGGTGGCTACAATACCGATAATTAATCCTGCAAATGGATTGGATGTCATCTGTAACATAGCCTCGGCGAATTCTTTGCCAAATAATTTAAAGGAGTGACCGAGCAGTTTAATGCCCAATAAAAAGAAATATACCGTAAGAATGATCGTAATTACTTTGATAATTTTTTCTCTTGTTGAAGCACTCAAAATGAACTCCCAAAGCTTCTGATTATTGCGGAACTTTTACCGGAAATTAAATTAGTAACTTAGTATTTGTTTGTTTTAATATCAAAAATAATTATTTCATTTCTCAGTTTTCTATAAATTATAAATATATTGGTTAATTGTTAGAATTTTGTTAGGAAATGATTTTTTTAGGAACTTTAGTTCAATAATTTTCTATTTTTTTGTTATGTAAGGTTTAAATTTTATCAATTATGATTTTTGACCGTTTGAGAGTCAGCAGAGATAAATGTATATGAATCTTGTCAAATTTACTTTAAGGTGAGTCAAAAAAATTGGGTCTATATCGTTTTGTGTGGGTAAACCCGGGAGCGAGTTCCGAATGCTGTGGTTGGCGGGGT
>CAYXRA010000219.1:0-6786 GCA_964467525.1 uncultured Calditrichaceae bacterium | reverse complement strand
GTATCGGTCTTTCCAACCGGGTTATTTTTGGTATTTTAGTGGCTGTGCTTTTTTACTAATACCCACACAAAACGACATAGAACCTTAATATCTTTTCCGGTGATGAAACCACACCTTGCCTGATTTGATTAATATCCCAGATTTATTGCACGCAGATTTCGCTGATGTCCGCAGAATTCTTATCTGCGAAATTTGCGTTATCTGTGTAAACCCTATTCAAAAATAATCGCCATTTTCCTTATCTATCTCATCCCCGCATAGAATTTGACCACGGCATTGTTTCCCGCATCATCGATCACCTCCAGCTTGTGCCAGCCTTTATTCAGGGAGACGGGCATCACATGCTTTTCCCTGCTGCTGCCCATGAAATGGGTATCGATATACCAGTAGAGCGTTTCCTCCTCATACTGGTGCGCCGCACGCAGGGCAATCTTCTGATAATTACCGTCAAAGTCGCGCGGAATCCACAGCGCCGCGTTATCCTGGGGGTAAACAATTTTTAAGGGATTGCCGCCAACCATGGCCGGACAACTTGCGCGGTGTGGCGGTAAAGGATCGAGTATTTGGCCCTGGCGGCGCAGAAACTGGCGCACATCAGCCGGATAGACCAGGCGCGATACCGCTTTATAACTGTCGCTCCCCCAGCACAGCGAACAGACCTGCTCGGATTCATCTGCGCTTACATACAATCGCTTGTGATAGGGACAGAGAGTCATCGGTTTCATATAGCGCGGCGCATCCACGCTTATTTTTCGCGGGCAGTTGGGATAAGCAATAAATCCGGTTTCGGCGCACAGCGTAACCTGTTTGATCTCGGATGGTTTTTTCTCAAACCATCTGCGGGCAGGATCTTTAGGCAGGGTATTAAAAATATCAAACAACAGCGGCGCGGCGCTGGAGGCGCCACTCAGATTGGCATTGCCCCGGCCGCCGAAATTGCCCGCCCAAACGGCGATGGTCCATTGCGGACTGACCCCGATAGCCCAGGCATCGCGGTTGCCGTAACTGGTGCCTGTTTTCCAGGCCAGCGGCCATTGATCTCGGTACTGCTGCCAGTAGAATTCCGCTCCCGGCCGGTTCAGCTCGTTCATGATATTTAATGTCAGATATGCCGCGCCGCCGCTGATCAGTTGTTTTTTTTCAAAATGCATTGGTTCACTGCTTTGCAGAATATGCAGCGATTCGAATATGCCGCCGTTGCCCAGCGCGCGGTAAATCATGGCCATATCCCACAGACTGGTCTCGGCGCCGCCCAGAATCAGCGGCAAACCATAATCATCGGGATGACGAAACAACGTGCTTAATCCCGCTTCCTTCAGAAAATAAAAAAATGGAAAATATCCGTATTTGTATAGCAGGCGCACGGCCGGCACGTTCAGGGATTTGATCAGAGCCAGCCGGGCAGTGGTCAGACCGCTGTAGGATTCATCGGCGTTGGCCGGCGAAAAGGAACCGTAAAAAGACGGCACATCATGTATCACCGTCTGCGGCAGAACCAGCCCGGCGTCCATGCTCAAAGCATATAAAAACGGTTTCAATATGGAACCCGAAGAACGGGGCGCCATCACACCGTCCACCTGACCTTTATTTTCAGGATCAAAAAAATCCTGCGATCCCACATAAGCGTGCACCGCCCCGGAACGGGTATCGACCACCAGCGCGGCGCAATTCTTAATAGCCTGAGCCTGCAGGCGTTCACTGTAGCCGGATACAAGCTGCTCCATCCGTTTTTGCAGAGCGCGGTCGATGGTGGTTTTGATCGTCCCGCCTGAATGGATGTCATTTTTTAACCGGCGCGCCAGATGGGCGGCATGTACCGGTGTCTGATAGGATTCACGGGGCGCCGCTTCCAGACAGGCCAGCCGGCAGGTTTCGGCGTCGATGATGCCCGCCGATTGCAGTCGCTTCAGCAAACGGTTGCGCTTTACTGTAAACGCATCGGGATTGCGTGTCGGAGACAGCAGTCCGGGCGCATTTGGTAAAACGACCAGGGCCGCCGCTTCGCTCCAGGTCAGTGCATCGGGAACTTTACGAAAGTAGCGTTGCGATGCGGCACGATAGCCGACGATATTCCCGCCGTAGGGAGCGTGATCCAGATACAGGCGCAGTATCTGATCTTTGGAATACTGCGTTTCAATTTTCAGGGCCTGCAGCATTTCAAGTAATTTGTTGGGAAAGGTGCGTGGTTTCGGCTGCATCAGCCGCGCTGCCTGCATGGTTATGGTGCTGGCGCCGCTGATGATTTCCCCTTCGGCGATATTCTGAAAGGCGGCGCGGATCACCGCAATGATATTGACCCCCGGATGGCGGTAAAAATATTTATCCTCGTAGTACAAAACCGCCGTTTTTAGTTTTTCGGGCAGTTTAAGGGTGTCGTCCGGCGGAAAACACCACTGTTCGTTTTCATTGAGAAATACGCGCAGCATGTCACCCCGCCTGTCCAGCACAACCGTACTGTAGTCCTTTTCAAACAGCGGATGCGGTAGCGGTATCACTAAAAAGATAATAACCGCCGCAAGGAAAAGGATCGATATCCATTTTACGTATTTTTTCATTGATAGCTGTCGATTTTATATCATCGTCCTTCTACCGTCACCGTCATCCCCTTCTTCGAGGCCCGGTAATTATTATTGTACATCGCTTCCAGCCAGGTGGGCGGCAGAAAGAATTCACCAATGGTCACCGCATTGATTTTCACCGCAAAATCGAGTGACGACTGGTAGGCGGGTAAATCAAAAAACCACATGACCCGGTCATCACGAATATCGAGATACTCCTCCCGGGTTAATTTATACGCTTTCATCCACCGCGGCAGTTGTTCGCCGCTGAGACGGACATTGTCGATTTCCCAGCCGCCGGGCAGGATCTGCACCAGGGCCAGCTCTTCGATTTTGCTGTCGTATCCGCCTGGCTTGCTCACCTTAAAAATAGCCCACATGGCTTCACCCTGCAGCATCTGCTGCGGATCAACAAGCATGCCGTCTTCATCCCGCCATTCCACGGACAGATTTAAATTCTGCGATTCATCTTTGCCTTCCCATTTCTGCGGCAGTCCCGACCATTCCAGGGTAACAAATGCCCGTTTCACAGTCGATTCCTGATCCATCTCGATTTTCAGTTCCTCGCCGAATCCCGAATGAATCTGGTAATCCCAGCCCAGCTTATCGCTTTCAAATCCGATTTTTCTGCCATCGGGCAAATGCAGACGGCCGCTCAGGCGCACATCTTCATCGCCTTCGACTGCTTTGAAAAATTTTCCCAGGGCCAGCAGGGTATAACCGGTGGTCTGTGTGGAATACCATTCCTGCGCCGACAGCATCACCGCGAGTTCTCCGGCCAGTTGACTGGCTTCTTCCCAGCGTTCCATCCGTGTCATCTGTTCCAGGATAATGGCTTTATCGCGCATGCCGGAGCCGTAGGTGCCGCCGAATTCATTGTAATCCTTGACTGTGGTGCCCGCGGATAGCAGAATGCGGTTGGCGGTTCCGCTGATCCCGGCAAGATGATAAGCCGCGGCAAGCAGCCACTTTTGCGGATCATTCATATCATCGAGCTCATTTTCGTTCAATAGATTCATTGCCCCGATTGCCGGTTCGCCGGCTACAGCCAGGGTGTACAGCCGGTAAAGCTGCATCATCAGATTATCGTTATTGAGCCGGGCCGCCGACTGCTGGTAGCCGATCCACTGATCGAGCATCCGCGCGGGAATGCTGTAACCAAGCTTCTGAGCTTCGATCATAAAATGACCGGCATAGCTGGTGCCCCAATCCGACACCTTATCATTACCCGGCCAGTAAGCAAAGCCGCCCGAGGGCAGTTGAAATTTGCGCAAACGCTTAATCGTGGCATTGATATTTTTATCGATATCCCGCCTGGCGTCGCGCGTTTGCGGGATGAATGCCGGCAGATAGAGCTGGGCAAATGATGCGGATACGCTTTGTTCGATACAGCCGTAGGGATAGCGGATCAGCCACAGTATCCGCCGGTTCAGTTTCAGGTTCGGTCGGGTTTTGATGCTGATATGCGCCTGATTCGATCCTTGCAAACCCTTGTCCGGGATTTTAAATGTCAGTGACGCGCCCGGTTCAATTTCCCGTTCTTCCGATTCGCTAATACGCGGCGATGCCGCCCGCACCGATATTTCTGTTTCCGAGCGCGCCGTCATTTCCGAAGCAGCAGCTTCAATGATGATTTTCGCCGTACCAACGGCTTCTGCTGCTTTCAGCCGGAATTGCACGTCTTTCTCGCCGCTGTTCGAAAAGGATACATCCGTGCTGCTTTCGCTGACTATTTCCAGCGGACCTTCCACGCGGATCGAAACATCAATGCTGCCGATGCCGTCGCGCATGGCGAATACGGTGACCGGAACGGTGATCACATCACCCGGACTGAGCACACGAGGCAGGGTGGGCATGATCATCAGATCGCTTTTAACGGGCGCCGTTTTTTCCGCGTTGCCGTAGCGGTTGTTGTTGGCCGCCACGGCCATCACCCGCACCGCGCCGATGTAATCGGGCATGTTGAATTTAATCTTTGCCCGGCCGCTGCCGTTTGTCCAAAGCGGCCCTTCGAACAGGCAAACCGGTTTGAATCGGCGCGCCTTTTCCTGATCGAGCTGTCCGCGGCGCCAGGCATCCCCGGCAAGACCACCGCCGATGGCAAAGGTGCGGAAAATATCGCCCTTGTTTACGCCGATAATCTGACTGAACAAATCGCTGGTTATCATACTCAGGCGTTGTTTTTTGAAAAACGCTTTCCAGGGATCCGGCGTCTGAAAGCGGGTTAAACTCAGCAGCCCTTCATCCACCACAGCGACGGTTAACTGCGTTGGTTCACCGTCGGCAGTGCGAATTTCCACCTCGAACGGCTTGTTCGATTCCAGCTCGTCTGCCATGATAATATCAATTTCCTGGTGGGTTTCCTTTTTTTCGACATTGAGCGGTACAATGCCGTACAGACGCATCGGGCGATCATTGACGGTCTGAGCATGGGGCTGAATTACCGAAACGGATACATAGGCAGTCGGCAGCATGGCCTCGGTCACATCCACTTCCAGCGACTGTTCGGCTGATTTGCTATCCGCTTTCAGCCATTTCCTTTCGATAATCGTACCGCCTTTTTCCACGGTCATTAAAATGGCCGCTTCACCGGACGCCGGAAAAGTGACTTTAGCCGTTTCGCCGGGATGATATTTTTTTCTGTCCGCTTTAAGCGCCAGAATGCCCGCGTCCTTTCCTTCGGACGGCGCTTCGCCCCAGGGATAAGCGCGAACAAAAATGGCCGACGTATGACCTTTGTCCCCATCCTGCACTTCGATCAGATATTCACCACGCTCCTGCGGTGTAAATGTAACCGGTCGCGGACTGCTGCCGGAAACCACCGTCATTTCTTTGACTTTTTTCGTGCTTTCATCCTGTTTAAAGCGCAGCCGGAAGTTTTCGCGCGAGTCGTATTCCCACCACCAGTGTGTTTCATTTCTGTAGATGGTGCAATTCAGGGTGCGTCCTGCTTCTTCCCGGCCCCGCGGATCGAGCAGAATAACCGGCACTTCAACCGCGCTTCCCGTGCCCACATAGCCGTAGCGTCCTTCCGGGGCTTTGAGTCCCACATAAAAGGGATAGGGATCAACATCGAGCATGAGTGCATTTTTCGCCGCGCGCCCTCCTTTTTCAAATACCTTCGCTTCGATTCCGGCCTTCAGCGCGCCGGGCACATTATCAAAAACCGGCAGCGTCCACAGAATTTCCGCCTGACCGCGCTCATTGAGATTCTTTTCGAATAGCGTCTGCCGCTGCGGCTGAAAACGCCGGGTCTGATCTGAAAAAACATAGTCACGGTATTTATCGAATTGTTTTTCTTCGGGAAGCAGCAGCGCTTCAACCTCGGCGCGCAGTCCGGCGGCCGGATTGCCGAAAAGGTACTGACTTTTCAAGGTCACGAGCAGGGTCTGATCATCCCAGGTGATGGATTCCTTTTCCGCTTCCAGTTCCACCTTGAGCCGTTCGGGCGCCACGGTTTCGATTTTTATCTCATGCGAAAACGCCTGACTGCCCGCTTTTACTTTGGCCATATAATTGCCGGTCAGATCTTCGGGTGCAGTGTTGAATATAAAGCTGTAAAATCCGTCGCGCCCATTTTTATTCACTTCGCGGACAACAAGCTGATCTTTGGGATTAAACACCTCCAAAGTTACCGGATGATTTTCGGGAAAAGTATTCTGTTCATTGCGCACGATCAGCGCCACATGGACCGTATCACCAGGCCGGTAAACACCGCGCGAGGTGTAAATGAAAGCGCGCAGACCGGTTTCGGGAATTTCCATGCCCTCCGTATCAAAGGTAGACAGATTCCAGCTCATCTCGCCGGGTTTGATCACACTGCGCTGGTCACCCTTTTTCGCTTCGACATAAAACACTTCCTGATCGATACCGGTAAACTCGGCGAATCCCTGTCCGTCCGTAAAACCCTCGGCAATGAGTTGATTCTGATAGGTCTTCAGTCGCACCATTACACCGGACAGGGGCGCTGTATTCAGCAAATTCGTGGCAAAAACATAATGGGAGCCGTTGCCTTTTTTATAAGTCAGACCGATGTCGCTCAGAATCACCGGTTTCAAAATACGCCCGTGGCGATAGATGTAGCCCCAGGTTGCCGGATCGTTATAATAACTGCGCCGGCGGCTGCTGTAGCGCAAATTATCCTCGGAAGTATCATAAAGCATATTTTCCCGTTCGAAACGGACGCTGATCAGAAAGAGTCCGCTTGCATCTTTTTTCAGGAGCTGTT
>CAYXRA010000218.1:0-6797 GCA_964467525.1 uncultured Calditrichaceae bacterium | reverse complement strand
AGATTAATTATTAGTATATTACCTAATCGGACAAGCCGGGTGTAATTCATATTTTAACACCTTGTTAATCAATGAATATAAGCACATAAAAAACAACATCACAAATATTATTCAAACCATTGATCAATTCTATTCTGAATGAATTAACGAAAATGACAGCTTGAATCATCCCAAAACTTGTGCCAGCCAGGTAAGAGGTATGAAAAAATATTTAGCACATTATGCAAAGCATGTTTGGAACTGCACCGGATTCAAAGTCAGGCTGCGCCTAAAAATTTTACCAGAGGCACCTTCATCGAGCGCGCTGGCATTTAATCCATGTTTAGTTATGCATAAGGTAACATAGCCTATTTAACTTTTCCAAAATAAATAGCCACATTTAAACCAATTGTTGAATTTTTAATATTTAAATTACCATAACCTTTGAGTCCGATTGCAAAAATCCGAATAGGAGTTAGAATAAATTCTGCGGATACGGGTATTCCAATCGTATAGTCATAGGAGTGCGCATGCAAATCGTTTCTGATTTTTATCTCATATTGCCGAATAAATGAAATGCCAAAAGAATAAGTGGTTTTAAAAAATGAAAATCTATCGATTTTCCCGTACAATAAATTAAAACCACTCAATGAGTTCTCATTTGACTCTGAAAACGGTTTCATCGTATTGAACTCAATTGCATTAAAAAATTCAATTGAATATACATCACTTTTATTTGAGTATACAATAGAAAAATCAAATTTGGATCCTGAATATTGTGAACCGATCATTAATCCAAGGCTAGGAGATAGCCAAAGGTTTTTATCAGGGGATAAGTTTAAATTCTTTTGACCAAAGGAATATGATGAAGCTAAGATAAAAAAAGGAATAACAATTTTTGAAACTTTTAAATTCATAATTGTAACTCCCGTTTATTATTGTGCATAACCTTTAACCTGTTAAAACCCTTTCATTGCCTCTACCGCAGCAGCACCATCTTGCCGGAGCGGGTCAGGCCGCCTACGGATTGCAGCGTGTAAATATACACGCCGGAGGGCATGCTGACGCCGCGCTGATCGCAGCCGTCCCAGATGAACTGATGTTTTCCCGCGCTAACCGGTCCCTGCTGCAAAACACGGATTTTTTTGCCGAGCATATCGTAAACGATCAGACTGATCCGGCTGTCTGCGGGTACCTCAACCGGTATCACGGTCGAGGGATTAAAGGGATTGGGAAAGTTTTTACCCAGCCGCCATGCCTTCGGGGTAAGCTGATCCAGGGTGCTTTCAACGGCTTCCTGTTTGCCCACTGCGACCTGAAAACGACTGTATCCTGATAGCGGCGTATATGTATAGGTTTGCTGACTGCGCATATTCTGCGTCCGTCCGCGGTCGCCATCAATCAGGTAAACCGAAAATTCCGCGGGAATGTCTTCGATGCCGGACCATTTCAGGGTTACGGATTCATCCGGCAGGGACTTCACCACAAAATGCCACTGTTCAAGTTCGGCAATCGGCGGACGCATGTCACAGGCCACGGTGGCGAATTTTTCACCCCAGTCGCTGCGATCGAAATAGATCGCCGGCTGATCGCCGATACTGCGCGGTTTGCGAAAATCCAGCCGGTCGTATCCGCGTTCGGCATCATCCGAGGTACCGAATTGCAGGAGCGGGTCGGCATAAGCGGCGCATTCCATCTGCATCGCTGCCTGCCAGCCTGATTGGTTCTGCGGGGCTGATTTGAGCAGGGTAGCGCGGAAGGGAATTTTGAGCGTGGCCAAATTGCCGGCATTATCGAAATAGTAACCGCGGTAGGGCCGCAACGCCGCTGCTTGCGAGAAGCTGCCGTTGTAACTGAAAAGCGGTTCGCTGATGCCGTTGGCCTGCCTGATAACCAGCCAGGTGATTTCATCATTAAAAGGATTGGTGATCAGATTCCAGCCGTCATGCAGATCGATTTCCGCTTCGGCGGCATCGGTAACCGGGGCGCTGTCCACCGTGCGATTAATGCTCAGCGTTCCTTTATTAATGGCCCAGAACGCGCGCCCGGTCAGGCACTTAAACATATTGCTGCCGTCAAATTTTTTAAAATAATTGTTTTCCGATCCATCATCCCAGTAAGCGATCCAGTCCGTGCCGGCGCTGCCGTCCATCACCGAAGAAAGCGACAGCTTGCTGTTGCCGGGGATACCGATCAGGCTGTAATCGCCGGCGCTGTAATCGCCGGGACTGTCCTTAAGCGGAAATTCAAACGAGCCGTTTACGGTGACGGACTGCGGGTAGGCTTCGGTGGTGAAAGTCATCGTTTCGCCGTTCACGGATCCGCCAGAATTTTCAGCGAACACCCTGAAATAATATTTGGTTCCGATTTTCAGATCGTTCAATACAGTTACAACCGGTATGGCGCCGTTATGACTGCTGGTAGCGGGTGTGGCCGGCAGCGACTGACCGAATGCAGCGGTTTCGCCGTATTCAAAATGGATGTCCGTTGACAGGCCGTTGGGATTAATCTGACCGTGTAGTCTTGCCGTAAAATAACCAATATCGGTTGCCGGTCTGGTCGTGACCACAGGCGCCTGTGCGCCTCCGGCCGTTCTGAATGTCATCACATCGCCGGCGGTTTCTCCGGCGTCGTTTACGGCGAAAATTTTATAGTAATAGGTTGTGTCCGGCTGCAGGCCGCTGATGTCCGCGCTTACCGAAACATCGCTCGTTGATTTTACGGGATTCTGGTCGGCATCGACCTGCATACCGAAAAGATCGGTTAAGCCGTATTTAAAATGCAAGTTGGTTTCGAGTCCATACGTGTTTACCGTGCCTTTTAGCGTCGCCCCGGTTTCCGAAACACTTTCCGGGGTTTCTGTCGCTGCCGCAGCCGTGCGGAAGGTGGTGAAATCCCAGGTATCGGACCAGGCGCTTTCGGCATTACTGTTTACGGCTTTTACATGCCAGTGATATGCGGTGTTCTGATCGAGACCAGAAACCGTGTACGACTCGGCAGTGATATTTGATGTTTCTGTGACATCCGCGGAAAAATCCGAAGCCGGGGAAATCTGCAGGGTATATGATGTTGCATTATCGGACGGATTCCAGTTCAGGGCAACTTCGGTCGGAACGTTAACAGCATGATTGGCCGGGGCGCTCAGCGTCGGCGTTGCCGGCATGGCCAGCGTTAAATCGACGGCCCGGGCGGCGTCGGTATTGGTTTGAAGATCGGTCAGCGTAAGACCGGCCAATACGGCATAAACGACTCTGACGCTGCCGCCGGCGGGAATGTTGAACGGTCCGCTCGATAACATCGGCCGGTAATCTCCGATGTGCGACGTCGTTGTTTCGACCTGTGTCATTAATTCGAATATCAGTGAATCAGAAGCTTCCTGCCGGGACGGACCTTCAAATGTATTGCCGGATAGCGTTCCCATTAATAAGGACATCCCGTAATAATTGGGATTATTGGCGCCGTTTTCTTCATAAATGTAACTAAGCCGGCGCGCCATATCATAGCCGCAATTATTATTCTGAAATTCCCCGATGTCCCAATCCAGGTAAAGACCGAAATGCAGATTTTGCAATTCCTGGGGACGTTCGTTGACGATTTCATAATCTAAAATCATATAATCATCATCCGGTGATGTGGATTTGGCATAGCTGTTTTGTATGATTTTTACGCCGATTGGATTTTCGGCCCGCGAATCATCGAAAATCGCTCTGAATCCCTGATCAAAACCATCGAAGGGACTCTCAACGGCTTCGACCATGCTCACTGTGGCGAATTCACTGATCTCCGGCGCCGAATGGGGGATGCCGGAAACCTGATCGTGTGAAATACCGGCAAAATTTTGTCCGTGATAGAGACCGTTTTTACCGTTAAACCAGAATCCGGCGCCATCACTGAAATATCTGCCGAACACGCCGGAATTAAAAACGGAAGCGGTAATATTGTTATTATTGTGCATTTGGAAATCCCAGGGCATAGCATCAATCCAGATCTGATACGTGTGCTGAACAGAGCCCTGCGAATTATTTGCTTCTACGGTGAACTCATTCAGTCCGGTTTGTTGTGCCGTTGGCATCCAGTGGATCACATCACCGTCATCCATGGTCATCCCGCCGGGTCCGGATATAAGAGAGACTTCCGGGGCAGGGTGACCCTTGACAGCGGGCTTAAAACTGAAATCTTCACCCACGAAGCTGTACAGATCCTCGGGAATAAATCCCAGAGCGATTGAAAAATCCCAGCGGATTACCGTGCCTTTGGCCGGGCGGGGCAGTCCGTTAATCTGATTCATCGTCGTCAGCGGATTGGCGTCGACGGAATTAACGGTGATGCGTTTCAGGTATAAATCGCCGAAATGTCTTTCAAAGATATTATCGTCGATATTGCCGCTGGTTACCTGCTGACGGTAGGCGTCTTCGAATTCGGCGAAACTTGTAGCAGGATAAAAGATGTAAATGGCATCCGATGATTTGGCCGGATTCTGTGACCAGGATGATGTGAAATCCATGCGGACTCCCCAACTGGTGTCATTTTCAAAAAAGGTGGACACCGCCGGCAGGAGTTGAATATCATCGCTTTGATCGGTAACGGTGCCGTTTAAATCCCAGATGGTGAAAGGCACGGAAAAAATCGCCCCGGTATTCCAGAGATCGAGCGCCAGTCCGGCGTCATCATCACCGAAACGCAGCTCAATGAAGGGCGAGCGAATCCGCTGAATATCACCGAACATATTGATGATATATTCGGAATAGGTTTGGGTAATGAAAAACTGGCCGTTGTCATCGGGGGATATCGATGAATAGGAGTTGCCGTTGATCCTGTTAATGAACTGCGCCGGATCGACGAGATAGGGCTCGGATTCCGTATCGACAACGCCTTTATAAATGAATCGCACCGGATCCACTTTGCCCTGACTGTTGGCGATCAGATCGATGGTGAACAGTTTGTTGATGTTTTCTTCCAATCCGGTATCACGAATTTGATTTATAGAATTAAGCCATTTGGAAGAGACTGCATCTTCGGGGGGCAGGCTGTGCATCCTGCTTTTATTATGATTGCCTGACAGAGCGGCGCTGTTCAGGTAAAGGCATATAAGGCAGAGATAAAAAACTGTTTTTTTCATAATCCGTGCATCCTTATTTTCTTTGGCTAAAAGGGATAGCCTGATTTATAAAAGCCGTTCGCTGAATTTTATCATAAATATATTCATATTTCATTGTGTACTTAAAATGGATTACGGCTTGATCGTATTAGGCCGTCCGGGCGGGGCGGGATATTCATCATCGCCGTTATCCCCATCATCCGGTTTTAGAAAAAAGATGGCCGCAGCCGCACCGACGGCAACACCGCCGCCAATCCACCACCAGAGGCTGCTGCCGCCGTCACCGTCCGTTTTTTCCGTTTTTTGTGCTTCGGTGGCGGTTTTTCCGGCCAGCGATTTTTTGTAAGCCCCGGTCATTTCCAGCGATATGTTGAATCTGGCATCACGATTCAGAGTCAGTGCTTTTTGCCAGGTTTCATAATGGTCTTTTTTCAGGGAAATTTCCAGCCGCGTCCCCTCTGGCAGGGCCGTCGTAAAAGGCGTTTTGCCCGCGGACTTGCCGTTCAGGATCAGCTCCGCTTCCGCCGGACTTGATTTGATTTCCAGCGCATACAATTTTTTTAAATCACGGTCCAGGCGGGCGGTTTTGCTTTTTTCGAGCATGATTTCTTCTTCAACCGGTAAATAGCCTTCGGCCTGAATTTTCAGTTGATGTCTTCCAGCGGATAAATTTTCGAGCTTAAGCGGCGTTGTGCCCGCTTTGTCGCCGTCCACAAAAACCGTTGCCTTTTCCGGCCGGGTTCTGACTTCGAGGGCGCTGACTGCTTTCAGTTTGACGCGGTGCTGAACAGTCAGTCCCGGTGTTATTTTAACCGTCTGCTCATCGGGGGCATAGCCATCGGCGGTAACGCGGATCGTATATGCACCCGGTTCGAGGTCTTCTTTTTGCAGCGGAGACTGACCGGCATTCCGGTCATTGATAAAAACGGTGGCCTGTCGGGGATCGCTGATAATGTGCATGGCGCCCGTTTTGCTGACTTCGGGAATTGCCGTGCCGGCGGCGCCGGCCAGTTCATTGGCCAGCGGTTCCATCAGGCTGATAATGCCTTCGATTTCTCCGCTGTAATCACGGGTAATCGATTTGATAATTTTGGAAGTGGCCACATCGATCAGCATGATATCAATGGCGAACAGGCGCCCTATGCGGCCGATGGTGCCGGCGACCATTTGCTGAACGCCCAGAATTTTACCGGCTTCCACCGCGCATTCGGCCGAGGTGCAGCCGGTCATTTGAAAACCCTGTTCTTTGAGTACCTCCTGCATGCGGCTGCGATCGACCACGTTGAAGGCCTGTGTTCTGACCAGCATCGATCGCAGACGATCGGTCAGCACGCCCATTTCCGATTCGGAAAGGCCGCCGCGGCTTTGCAGCTCGATGACAGCAATGTTTTTTATAGGCGTCGTTTGCGGGTAGAGCAGAGCAAGCGGAAGGAAAAAAACAAGCAGGAGCGCAATGTTGAGCATTCTGATAGGCATGTGATTGGTCCTCCTTAAATGAATGAGGCGCGGATATTTGTATTTACACATTATGTTCTGTAATTCACGAAATGAAAATCCAATCTTTGATAATAATAAAAATCGGTTTAAATAGAAATAGTATTAGCAAAAAAATAAAAAAATATTAAAAACGCTGAAAAAGACGTTGTTGTTTTTCTAACCTGCAAAATCCGGTTGAATATTTTAACAACATCAACTAATTTGAATTTGATTGTTTTATTGA